>CAZBZA010000118.1:0-8777 GCA_964495865.1 uncultured Lentimicrobiaceae bacterium | reverse complement strand
GTTCCACGTGAGTAACCTGTATTATTTACAATACCCTGCTGGTTAAAATACGACGAGGAGATCATGTAATTGGTTGTTTCGGTACCGCCGGAAATGGATAGTTCGTGCGAAGTAACCGGAGCTGTGCGCAGAAGCTCATCCACGTAGTCGATATCATCGAACCTGGCTGCCTCTTCGGCAGAAATAAGCGGACGCTGCAGCGAAACAGGCAGATTCATATTGTCGTTGGTGGCAGCCTCGTTATATATAGTTACATAATCCGTGGTGTTCACCATCGGAGTAAGCCTTACGGGTATCTGAAACCCGAATTGCCCGTTATAGGTAACTTTAGCCTGGCCTTTTATCCCTTTTTTCGTTGTAATAAGCACTACTCCGTTATTGGCCCGTGAACCGTAAATGGCAGCAGCCGAAGCATCTTTTAGTACAGTAATGTTTTCAATATCAGCGGGTGATATCATTTTCAGTGCATCGGTAGTTGGAATTCCATCGACAATATACAGCGGGTTGTTGCTCGAATTAATGGATCCTGCACCCCTGATGCGGACCGAAACACCTTCGCCGGGAGCACCTGTATTCTGGGTAACCTGTACGCCGGCAGCCCGTCCCTGCAAAGCCTGGTCGAAACTGGCAACAGGAATCCGGTTTAAATCGCGGGAATCAACCTTGGTAACCGCTCCCAGCACATTGCGCTTTTTGGTGCTTCCATATCCCACTACTACCAGTTCGTCGAGCATTACCGACTCAGCAGTTAGCTTTACGTCAATCCTGCTGCGGCTTCCAACGGTTTCTTCCACCGGCGAATAGCCTATGTAAGTGAAAATAACCACAGCAGCAGGGTTAAGGTTTTCGGATACCAGGCTGTAATTGCCGTCGATATCCGTTGTGGTACCCTGTGTAGTGCCTTTTAATACAATGGTTACGCCAACCAGGGTTTCTCCTGTTTTGGAATCAACAACGGTTCCGGTAAGCGGTGCTTGCGCATACAAACATGCCGCTGTTGTAAGTGAAAATAGGAAAAGTATAAGATGTTTCATTTCGCTGATTTTAAATGTGTTGCTTCAACCCTTACTTTAAAACTACTTGTATGAGATTACTGTATCTTTGACTTTGAGCATCTTACCTTCCCTGGTTAGTTTTGAACCAGCCGGTAACTCTACAACAACAATGGCTGAGTTTGCAGGAATTTTCACTGCAATATCGCCGTTTTGTGATTTTGCAAGGTAGGTTTTCGAAACAATGTCGAACAGATCAACCTCTTTTTCGGAGTGGTACGTTATTGTTTTTTCTTCGGCGAAAGGATTGAAATACAGGAATTCGGGGTATTTATTTTCGGCATAAAAGTCAGTGATATTGCAATCCAGTGCCAGGATACCTTCTACATCGGTGGTATGAACTATTGCTCCGAAAATGCCTGCAATAGAAGTACTGTAAAGGCTGAACATAGATTCCTTCGGCTGGCCGGCGACCCATTTCGGACCATCGCCCAACGAAACAGGGGAAATTCCTTTTAAAGCAGGATTGTTATAATCATCCATTTTGCGGATGCCTTCGTAGCCGATAATTCCATTGGTAATGTCTTTCATTTCCGGAAGCCACTGGTGTGCGTTGTCAACCTGGTCGGGATAAAAAAGACGTGAAGCATTTACTGCGTTTAGCATAAATTTGCCGATGGTTTTAGCATACTGTGGTTCATATTTTACCATTGGAACTAACGGCCATGCCATTGCCACAGAATTCATAAAGAAACCGTATCCGCCGCCATCGGTAATGCTTCCCTGCAGACCGTGAACATCGTAATCGCCCCAGCGTTCGGCTATTACACCCCAGCCGTAACGGCCATCTTTTGCCTGGCAGCCGTCGAACGACCAGTTCAGCAACTTTGTGACATCATAATTTGTGCCTTGTTCGGCATTGAGCCTGGCAGCAGTGTAGGCTCCGAACGGCAGCAGAATTTCGTAAAAGCGGCTTTCCTTTTGGTTGAGCAGGGCTTCGGTGGCACTTTTGGCTCCTTTCAGGTAGCGGTCGTCGCCAAATTTCTGATAGGCAGAATACAATACCCAAGCGTGTCCGCCGGCTATATCCTGTTGTTGAGGTACATTGTTGTTCATGCCTTTCATTTGGGCATAATCGAAAAAGGAATAATTATAGTTGCCCTGAAGCGTTGAATCAGCTTTGTAAAACTGATCGGCGACTGAACGCTGTATCATTTCGGTATTTTCGACATCAGGATACAATGCGGCAACTCCGTAATACAATACATTCGGATATACATCGTACCACCAGTCGCGGCCATAACCGCCGCCAGCCATTGCTACGGCAGGATTGGTGTTATTCATAACGATATTCCATTTGGTATCGCTGTTAAAATAGTTTTGCGCCATTTTAACGTAATTATAGCCTTGCTGATTTGTTTTGTCTATGCCCAGCAACCCGGCGCTTATCAATGAATTGTAAGTTGTAAGCGCTTCGTGAAATTCGCCGTTGTTTTTGGTTGGCCCCTGTCGTACATCACCGATTACGGTATATAGGCCATAGGTAACCTGATCGAAATTCCGTCGTGCACTGTCGAGCCAGATAAAAGGACCGCCCCCGCTTGTATTGCTGAAATTAAATACCAGGCTGTCGAATTGCAGTGCTTTTTGTTTCCAGTCAATAATTTTATACGGCTGAGGCAAATCGGGCATTTGCTCAACACGGGCAATGGGTGTTTGCACAACGGCTACTCCGGTATCAGTTTTACAGGAATAAAATGAAAGCGTTAGTGCCAGCGACAGAATTATTGTTCCTGAGAATTTCATAGTTCTTTTTCGTATGATTGTTTCATAATGTTTTTAGCCAATGGGATGGAAAGCATCTGCAAAACAGCCACTATGATGAGAGAGTACCTGAGTGCAAATGTTTCGGATACATAGAAAGCAAGGAATATAAAGAGTCCCAGTCCGGCTACTCTTCCGGCATATAATCCGAATTCGTGGTTCAGGATATACGCGTAATTATTTCGGTTTTCGCGTTTCGACACAACATCTATCACCTTCATCATAATCGGGTAATACGCCAGGTCGTGCAGCGGCTGGAAGAATACTTTGCACAATACAAACACCATCACACCGAACATGGAAAGCTCTATCCCGTTTACAATTGTTCCGATAAGGAAGAGTGTGATGCCAAATCCGAAAATAAGGATCCGGTGATTGGGTTTCGCAAAGCGCCCAAGTAAATAGATAAGGATTGCCGTAAGTCCGCCGCTTATTCCCTGTATGAGTCCGAGAGAACCTTCCTTCCCTACATATTTCATGATAAGCATGGCAGGAGCGGTGACAAGGAATCCCTGTACAAGTCCTTTTAATATGGCAAGCAAAATTTGTTTATTCCAGAGTTTATCAAAGCGGAAATACAGAAAGTCTTTTTGTACCGGATTTTCGAATTTCCCGCGGGCAAGCGAAAAACAGGCCAGTATCGTAATAGCAAAAACCATTATCGTTACAACCCGGTAACCCTGGTAAACGTCAAACACAATTCCGAAAATTGTTACCCCGTCAATTGAAGCAAGTAAAGCGCCGATAGCCAGAGGTATAGCTATATTCGAAACGGTAAAGAAAAACGATTCGAGGCCAAAGAAATAGTTGCGGTTTTCGTCTTTTGTGGTGTTTAATGCCATCAGGTAGCGGTTAGTCCAGAAAAATCCTGAAGCAGCTCCTATCAGCGTACCGGAAATAATTAAACCGGGTAATGCAATGTCTTTTACAAACATCATCCCTACCATCGATAATCCGCTGAGCAGTATGCCGAAACTGTAAAGGTGGGCAACTTTAAACTGCTTGAGTAAAAACCCGTTTGTAAGTGAGGTGATAATAATTCCCGTGTACATAGCAACCTGGAAAATAGCGACATAGCTGGTGCTTGCAAAATAGCGCATGATGTAAGCTGCCATAAAAATTTCGACCACCGGCAAAACCAATGCATAAAGCATATTGGTAATGAGTAGTACCCGCATATTGTGCGGCATCGAAAGGAAAAACCGGAATTCGGTGGTCAGTTTAGCTAACATAGTCGGTACCTGGTATTAAGTTAGTGTTGATAGTATTTCGGAGATGGAGAACCTGGCGCCACAGATAACCTCGTCGCTGGCTCCGTAATACATAAAAATGTTATCACCGTCAACATAATGTCCGTTAGTAAACACAACGTTTCCGAAGAAACCGGTTTGTTCGTATTTCTGAAGTGGTTCCATGATGGGTTCGATACTTCGCGAAAGTACTTTTGAAGGATCGTTGCTATCGAGAAGCAGTGCGCCAAGGCAATAGCGATGGTCGCTGTTGGCGCCATGGTAAATTTCGAGCCAGCCTTTTGCGGTGCGTATAGGCGCTCCGCCGGCACCAACTCGTGCCGAATCCCACATTCCGGGCCGAACAGTCGCAATGCACTTGTGTTGTCCCCAGTGTATCAGGTCGGGCGATTGGGCCAGCCAGATGTAGTTTCCGCCTAATTCGGGACTGCTTGGACGGTGAAGGGCAAAATAGTTCCCGTTAATTTTTTCGTCGAAAATGGCGCAATCTTTATTGTGCGGCGGGAAAATCATGCCTTCGCGGCTGAAATTTTTCCAGTCGGTAGTGCGGATAAGCCCTACGCCAACGCCAAACTCCGATACCTCAGTGAATGAAAGGCAGAAACCATCGTTCATGGTTGCCACGCGGCAGTCTTCGATACCAAAAGTTTCGAGCTCGCCTTTGCCAAAAATCGGGGGGTAGCCTTCCGGTTCGTAAAATGTTACACCATCGTCGCTGCAAACAAGCCGCAGGTAGGAGAGGGTAGTAAGGTAATCTTTCTTCTTATAGTTGATCACGCGCGGATCAGTGGCATCGAGATCAGGATCATTTTTATCGAAACTCAGTATTTCTATTTCACCTTTACTATTATATACCGGGAAACTGATTTTACCTTCTATTTGTTTGGGCCTTTCGGCAACCCTCAGCAGCAGCCATATTTTGCCTTCGAACTGAAACACACCAGGGTTCAGCAGGCATAGTATTTCCATTCCATTGATTCCTGGTTTTAAGTCGGCAGGTCGAAGAAGGGGATTTGACGGGAAACGATTTGCGATATCCATTTTCAGTAGTTTTTTCCGATAGCAAATCTAATATACCAATGCTCAAAAGCTGTCCGGCATGTTCCCGATCTTGTCCGGCAGGTTCCAAAATAGACTGTATATAGCAGTTTTAAAGAAAATGGATTGGAAAAGCAGTTTTCGTAGAAAGAAAAAACTGTAGTCAATTCCTGGTTTGGCGTCTTACAATTCAGCTTTGCTTTTTGCTTCATCAGGCCATTTTCCTCTTCTGCCTGTACTCTGAAGGGGAGCAACCGAATGCTTTATTAAAAAGCTCATAAAAATGTGCCCGGCTGTTGAATCCGGTCTGGTCGATGATTTCGCTTACGGTTAAGGTTGTGGAATCGAGCAGTATAGCGGCTTTTCGCATCCTGCGCTGGTTTATCAGCCCGTGTGGCGTGGTGCCAAGCACCGATTTGGTTTTATTGTAAAGGGATGATTTGCTGATGGCCAGTCTGTCGCACAGTTTTTCAGTCAATAATGATTCATCGTCAATATTCTCATCAATATAAGTGAGCAATTTCTGGAAAAAAGGATCAGGGATTTCGTTGATCAATGCAGAAGCATCATCCTTGTTGGCAAAACTTTGCCTGATATTCAGTCGTTTGGTCAGCAGTTTTTCAATACGTATTTTCAAATGATCGGGGTGAAATGGTTTTGGGATATAGGAGTCGGCACCTGCCTGCAGTCCCTTTATACGATCTTCAATTTCAGCTTTGGCAGTTAAAAGGATAAGCGGAAGGTGGCTGGTATCAAAATTCTGCCTGATCCTGCAGCAGAGATCAATACCATCCATTTCGGGCATCATAACATCCGAAACAACGAGGTCAATCGCATGGTTTTCGAGAATGTGCAAAGCTTCAGCTCCATTTCCGGCAAAAGTAAGATTATACAAAGGCCGGAGCATATCGTTCAGTAATTCAAGTATTTCCCTGTCATCATCTACCAGCAGAAGCGTTGGCTTTTCGGCCGATTGTACTATGGAGTTTATAGTTTCTTTTTCGTTTTCTTCATCAATTAAAACCATTTCGCCGGTATCATCGGGTTGTATTTCAACCACATTGGCTGTATTTACCTGGTGAATATCGGGAAAGCGGCAGGTAAACCGGGTTCCCTGGTTCGGCTGGCTTTCGTACGTAATAGTGCCTTTGAGTAACTCCACAATCCCTTTGGTAACTGCCAGCCCGAGCCCGGTCGATTTGTAACCCGGGAAACTTCCTCTTTTCTGAGCCGATGAAATTCCGAAAGGTTCAAAAACTTTGCTCTTAAATTCAGGATTGATTCCAACACCGTTATCTTCAATTTCGGTAATGCACTCATGTTCGCCAAAAGTAATCCGCACATGTACATATCCACCCGGATTGTTGTATTTAATGGCGTTCGACACCAGGTTGGTAATAATCCGCTGGTATTTATCAGCGTCGGTATTAATAAAAACGTCTTTTTGGTCGCAAATCACCTTGCAGGCAATTTCACGTTTCTGAGCGAGCGGCTCCAAATCCGAAATTACTTCCAACGCAAGCATTTCGGGATTTACACTGCTGATATTCAAGGGTTCTTTGCCTTTTTCCAGTTTCCGGAACTGGATAATTTCGAGCACCAGTTTTTGTAACTTGATGCTGTTGTTATAAACTTTAAGCAGGCGCGGATTTTTTCCAGTGGCTTCGGATTCTTCGAGCAGCGCGTGTATGTGGGAATTTATCAGGGTGAGAGGTGTACGGAATTCATGAGCTACATTGGTGAAAAATTCGATTTTGTAATTCTGTAATTCCTTTTCCTTTTGTTGGGTGAACTCTAAAAGGGCTGCTTCTTTTCGCCTCGAAACACGCCGGATGTAGGATCGGATAAGCAGAAACTGTATACCTATAAACAATAAAATATAAGCAGTTATGGCCCATTTCGTGCGCCAGAAAGGAGGATTAATAATAATTTCGACTTCCTTCAGCTTTTCCGACCAGTTACCATTTTCGTCGCTTACGCGTATTTGCAGGAAATATTTGCCCGGATTCAGATTTGTAAAACTGATTGCCTGGTTAAAAGGATTTATCACCCAGTTATCGTCGAAATTTTTCAGCCGGTAGGATATTCGGTGACGCTCTTTCCCCCAATAAGCAAGTGGCGAAACATAAAAAGCCAGCGCATTCTGATTGCTTTTAAGTTCCAACCGCGATTGCAGGTTCATGCGATTGGTAAGCACACTTTCGTCCCCTATTTCGACCACCTGGTTCCGGATGAGCAGTTCGTTAATAGCTATGGGAGGGAAAAAAGAGGAAAATTTGATTTCCCCGGTTTGTATCATATCCACGCCCATGGTGCCTCCCATATACAATTCGCCGGAGAGATTATCATAAAATGAGGCTCCGTCGCTATATTCTACATTGATGAGCCCGTCGTTGGAAGTGAAACTTTTAACTGTTTTATTCTGTAAGTCAATACACGAAAGTCCATGGTTGGTGCTGGCCCACAAGTTCCCCTGCCTGTCCATCTGTATGGCATGGATTGATGCATTCGACAATTCATCCTGCAGGTTTAAGCCGGCAACCTCAACATTGCCGTTTTGCGAAGGCAAAAGTGAAAAAATGCCGGCGCTGCTTCCCACCCATATGGTATTTTTACCATCAGTAAATAAAGCCAGGATATCATCGTTTTTGATCAGCGTGGGATTGGTTTGCGAATTGTGTTGCGACAATACCCGCTTTGTAATTGTGTTGTACCTATACACCCCAAATCCGCGGGTACCTATCCATATTATTCCGGGGCGTTCCTGTGTAAGCGCATATACAATCTGTTTCTGCTGACCGCTGGCTGTAGCGTTTTTTTCGAGTATTACCTGCTCATAATACACCGGTTCCGAAGGCCGGTTCTGCGCAAAATCAATCATGATAACACCGAATCCGCTGGTGCCTAAGTATAAACGATGGTCGCTGTCCTCAAGAATGCGGTAAACGGAGGCGAATCCCGGGTTGGCGTTGCTTATAAAATCGCGGGGGAAATTCCTGATTGTTTTATAATCGGGCGAAATTATATCAATGCCGCGCCCGTCAGTTCCTACCCATATGCTTCCATCGCTGCGTTCGTGAAACGAGAGTACCGAGTTGTTACTCAGGCCGTTTTTAACTGATATTTCTTTAATATGATTTCCTTTTGAATCAAAAATATCAATACCACCTCCTTTTGTGCCGATAAGCATGTCCTTGTTGCGGGTAATCAGGATGCTCCTGACAATCGGGTAGGATAATTGCCTGGATGATAATATTTTATTTGGGAAATCAGAAAGTTTCATTGTATAAACACCGTTTCCGTCGGTGCCTATCCAAAGAATATCAGGCACTGTTTCGCAAATGCTTAAAACTCGTGTAGCTATTGGGTTTTTAACGAATGAATCGGAAGGGATATTCAACATTTCGAATTCGCCGCCTGCTGCATTTAAGCTGTAAATTTTTCCTTTTTCGGTACCGGCCCATAGTCGTCCGGGCGTTGCGGATGGCGCGAATGAAGTGATAATATCGTCGGGAATTCTAAGCTGCGTAATCACTTTGTTTAAAATATCAACCATTACGGCATTGCCTCCGCGTTGTGTGATTAGCAGGTATGGGCGGTTGTGAAGCAATACACCCACCGACGACGAAATATCTGAAGTTATTGGTAACTGAATAATTTCTTCCAGGTGGTT
>CAZBZA010000117.1:0-8819 GCA_964495865.1 uncultured Lentimicrobiaceae bacterium | reverse complement strand
ATAGGTATGATCGGTATCAGGATTTGCAGGGTGGAGAATCGTTTGTGTGTTTCCGTCACCAAAATCCCAGTTCCATTCCGTAATAAATCCTGCATAAGCTGCCGATACATCATCGAAATGAACCGGTTCGCTGGCGCAAGGAATCTGCGAAATATTGAACATGGCAACAGGCAGCGGATTTACTGTCACTGTGCGGGTTTTCGAAGCTGTGCATCCCGAAATGTCAGTAACGGTAAGAGTTACTTTGTAATCGCCGGGAGCTGCATATACATGTATCGTGTTTTGCTGAATGCTGGTAATCCCATCGCCGAAATCCCATGCCCAGCTGTTAATGTCAGCTACGTTCATGATAGCAGTGTCAGGACCAAAATTGGCCGAACCATTCACGCAAGTGTGATCGTAAACAAAATCAACAGGTACCGGTGTGAGGATGGTAACAGGTTTTATGATAGTATCGCTGCAATTGTTGAAATTGCGGACTACATGCATTACCTGATATGTTCCGGGAGCGCTGAAAAGATGTATTGGATCTTTTATGTTCGAGGTATTGTTAAAACCGGTAGCAGGATCGCCGAAATCCCACCAGTATTGAACCGTATTTCCCGGGCCGTTGGCAAAGGATGCATCCTGGAACGAAGTTACCAGGTCAGAGCAATTATTGGTGTACTGGAAGTTTGCAATAGGAGCTTCTATTACATCCACCGGAATCGTTACCGATGCATCGCAACCGTATGAATTGGTAATGGTAAGCGTAACATTGAAAATGCCGGCTCCTGTAAAAATATGTGCCTGGCTTGGCTCGTCAGGGAACTGAACGGTATCGTTCGGTGAACCATCGCCGTAGTTCCATACCCATTGCGCAATGTATCCGTATAAGGTGTGCGAAAGATCAACCAGGTTAACAGCCTGGTTCGAGCAATTTGGATTGCTGTAACTGAAGAATGCAACAGGTGATTGATTACTGATTGAAAGTGTAATAAAATCAATTGCATTATTTGCACATGGAGTAAGCGGCGAACCTGTAAGTTTCAGTATCACAAATCCGTTCGAAATATCAGCCTGCGAAGCAATGTAGGTAGGGGTAAGAGTGGCAGGATTAAGAATTGAGCCTGATCCGGACTCGATAGTCCATAACACAGATGCGCAATTGCTTGATGATGCGCCTGACAATTGATAAGGAGATGCGCATACATAGCTGTCATCACCGGCATTTACAATTGGATTCAGGATAAAGGTCACCGCTTTCTGATCTGTTTCCTGGTTGCAAAGTGCATTGCCATCAACAGTGAGAGTTAGAATTACTGATCCTGCGGCTATGTCTGCTGCTGATGCAGTGTAAATCGGGTTGATAACCGTGCTGTCCGAGAAACTACCTGTTCCGGAAGTACTCCATCCCAGTGTTGTGAAATTTAAAGCAGATGCGTCGGTAATGTTCAGCGTAGCGTTTTCACAAATTGTAATATCGGCACCAGCATTACTTACCGGAGCAGCTATTACAGATAGAGTCATTGTATCCGAAACGCTGGTGCTGCAAGGTGATAAAGAAGTAGCTGTTGCGATCAGTTGAACGCTTCCTGCTGCAATGTCAGCTGTTCCTGGAGTGTAAGCTGCAGTTATTGTGCTGCCTCCGCTAAAAGTTCCGTTTCCTGTTGTTGACCATACCAGGTTCTGGTTGTTCGATACGGATGCGGTTGTTACTGTAAATGTGTTTCCTTCACAAATCTGATCATCAATTCCAGCATTTACTGTAACTATAGGGTTGAATGTCATTGTTATAACATCCACTGCCAGGTTGCTGCACGGATTCTGAGCATTAACCAGCATTGTGATTGTAACCGCCCCGGCGCTTAAATCAGCTGCCGAAGGCTGGTAAACAGGAGTCAGTGTGGTTCCGTCAATAAAAGTTCCGGTTCCTGATGTTGTCCAGCTTACAGTAGCAAAATTGGTTGCTGAACCATTGATGGTATAATCGCTGTTTGAACAAACACTTATATTTCCTCCGGCGTTTGCTGTAGCAAGCGGATTGATGGTTACAAGCAACGTATCAGTCGATTGGGTTGCTGAACAGCTTCCGGTTCCTATTGCAGTGAGCATAATGTTTGCGAATCCGATAGCAATATCATTTACACCTGGGCTATATATGCTAACCAGTGCATTAGGATTGCTGAAAGTTCCGTCGCCACTTGTTGACCAACTGGTGGTGCTGCCAAAAGTTACGTTTGCATTCAGTAATACAGATTGGAATGCGCAGATGGTAACGTCAGCTCCTGCATTTATTTGCGGCGGGCTGCTTATTACCAGTGTACCCGGCATGAAAATACTACAATTGGTAAGCTGGTTAACGGCTTGTACGGTATAGTTTCCATGTGGTTGAACACCGAAAACAATTGCGTTTCCACTACCGGCTATTGTAATACCTGTAGTAACGCTGTTTTTGTAGAGTGTGTAATTTACGCCTGTTTCTGATCCATCGAGGCCAACTACTGCTGTTGCGCAGATTAATCCGGCAGGAGTGATATTGAAGAAAGCAGGATTAGCCATTACCTGGGTTGATCCCGTCATAATTGACTGGCATGTGGTGCTGCCACCAATTGCTTTAATTGTATAAGTCCCTGTTATAGTTTGTGGCCCGAAATCAAGTACACTTCCAGTTCCTGAAAGGGTATCGAGATTGAAGACATTATCAACAACAAGTATGTAATCGGTACCGGATTCTGATCCGTTCAAGGTAATTGAAACACCAGCGCATTGTACGCCTGTCGGTGCGATTGAAAATGCAAGAGGATTTGCTTGCAGAATTGCACTTCCATTCATGGTGATAACGCATCCGTTGATTGTACTGGTAGCAATAACTGTATAAGTTCCGGCAATGTTTATCATTCCGAAGCTGATCGCTGATCCCGTGCCTGCAACAGCTGCGCCAACATTAGTAGTGCCATCGCGACGTAACTGGTAATTTACCCCGGCATCGGAATCGTCAAGACCAATTATTGTACCTGTGCATAAAATACCTGCAGGAGTAACATTGTATGCGGTTGGGCCTGTTAGTATTATCGTGCTTCCATTCATAACTGCCTGGCATGATACCGAAGCTGAAGCTGCTTTTACTGTGTAAGTTCCACTGATCATAGGTGCGCCAAAGTTTAAGGCTGACCCGGTTCCTGCCAGAGTATCAACAGGGAAAATGTTGTCGCGGAAAAGGATATAATCCATTCCTGTTTCGGAACCGTTGAGGGTGAGAATAGTACCCGGACAATGGCTCCCGGCAGGGAATAAGGTAAATGCGGTAGGCGATGCGTTCATAACAACATTGCCGTTCATGGTGGCCGGGCATGCGTTAAGTCCGGCAGCTTCAACGGTATAGGTGCCATTAACAGTCTGTGCGCCAAAGCTGATGGGTGAACCGGTTCCTGCCACAGGAGTTCCTACATTAATAGTTCCGTTGCGGCGAAGCTGGTAGTTAACTCCCACCTCTGACCCGTCGATTCCAAGGATAGCGCCTACACAAATAACTCCGGCCGGTGTCATATGGTAAGCAGCCGGAGCCTGGTTTATAATGGTTGTACCACTCATTATGGTCTGGCATAGTGTAGTATTGTTATTTGCCACAACAGTATAGGTTCCTGAAGTGGTTTGTGCGCCGAATGATAAGGCTGATCCTGTTCCTGCCAGCGTATCAATAAAGATAGAGCCGTCGAGTACAAGAATGTAATTTACACCTGTTTCGGATCCGTTTGTCCCTATAACTGAACCTGGGCAATTGCCTCCCAAAGGAGTAATACTGAATGATGTCGGATTTGGGTTTACTATTACATTGCCTGTCATTATTGAGCTGCAACCATTCGAATTGGTAGCAATAACGGTATAAACTCCTGAAATAGCCTGTACTCCAAAAGTGATTGCTGATCCTGTTCCTGCCACTGGTACGCCCATATTTATGGTTCCATTCAGGCGAAGCTGGTATAATGCACCTAATTCGGAATTGTCGAGGCCAATGGATGAACCTGAGCAGATTATACCTGCTGGTGTCATAGAATAAATTGCAGGAGCAACATTCGAAATTATTGTTGTGCCGCTCATTACCGATGCACAATTGGTGGTTGTGAAGTATGCTTCAACTGTATAATTTCCTGATGTTAACTGTGGCCCAAATGATATTGTGCTTCCTGTACCGGAAACGGTATCAATTACAATGCTTCCATTCAGTAAGAGTATATAATTTGCATTTACTTCTGAACCATCAAGCCCTAAGGTTGTTCCCTGGCATTGTGTGCCCGAAGGAACTATATTGAAAGCAACAGGTAGCGAATTTAATACAACAGTGCTGTTCATGGTTGTATAACATCCAAAACTGTTGATGGCCAATACCGTGTAATCGCCAGGCAGGCTTTGTGGTCCAAAACTGATTGCTGATCCGGTTCCTGGTACAAGACCTCCGATATTAATGCTTGTATTCCAGCGTAGCTGATAATTAACACCGATTTCCGAATTATCAAGTCCTATTGTAGCACCAATGCAGTTAATACCTGCCGGAGTCATGCTGAAGGCGATAGGTGTTGGATTAATTATAGTTGTGCCATTCATTAAAGTCTGGCAAAGTGAAGTTGCATTGTAAGCAATAACCGTGTATGTTCCGGTAGTGGTTTGCATACCAAATGTCAGCGGCGATCCTGTTCCTGTAAGTGTGTCAATACTGATTGAATTATCGAGGAGCAGAACATAGTTAACGCCGGTTTCTGATCCGTCAATACCCACGGTAGTACCGGGGCAATGTCCGGCAGTAGGAATAATATTGAAAGCGGTAGGATTGGCATTTACAACCACAGCTCCACTCATCATTGAAGTGCAACCATTGGCGTTGGTAGCAATAGCAGTATAAACTCCTGATAGAGTCTGTACGCCAAAACTAATGGCTGCACCAGTACCTGCTACAGGCACTCCCATGTTAATAGTTCCGTTCATACGCAGCTGATAAGTTGCGCCAGGTTCGGAATTGTCGAGTCCAATAGTTGCTCCGGCACAAATAATACCTGCAGGTGTCATTGAATAAATGGCAGGAGCTACGTTTGATATTATAGTAGTTCCGTTCATCGCATTGCTGCAGAAGGTCGAAACGAAATAGGCTTCAACCGTGTAGCTGCCCGATGTCAATTGCGGTCCGAAAGTAATAGTGCTACCGGTTCCGGAAATGGTATCTACACGAACATTTCCATTCAGAACAAGCACATAGTTTGCGTTTGCTTCTGATCCGTCGAGTCCGAGGGCTGTTCCCTGGCACTGAGTTCCGCTGGGAATCAGGTTAAAGGCTACCGGCAATGGATTTATTTCAACGGTTGTGTTCATTATGGTTACGCAGCCATTGCTGTTAGTAGCAATTACGGCATAAGGTCCTGTAAGTATCTGCGGTCCGAAGTCGATTGGCCCGCCTGTTCCTGCTACAGCAACACCTATGTTGGTATTTGCATTCCAACGCAACTGGTAGTTTATTCCAATTTCTGAATTTTCGAGGCCAATATTGTCACCCTGACAGGCAATGCCTGATGGAGTCATGTTATAAGCCACAGGAGCTGCCAGTATAACCGAGCTGCCATTCATTACGGATGAGCAGAAGGATGCTGAATTATAAGCAATAACGGTATAGGTTCCGGCTATTGCCTGTGGGCCGAAATCAATAACACCGCCGGTTCCCGGAATAGTATCAATGTTAAGTGCACCATCCAGCACAAGGATGTAATTGTAGTTTAGTTCTGATCCGTTTACACCTATTGATGATCCTGCACAATGACTTCCGCCTGGGATTGTTATGAAAATGGCAGGAAGTGATTCAATCACAGCACTGTCGTTCATAAAGGTATTGCAGCCGGTAACATCGTTTACAGCTCTTACAGTATAAATACCATTTAATGTCTGCGGACCGAAACTTATTGCGCTTCCGGTGCCTGCAACGGGTGATCCGATATTGAAGATTCCATCCAAAAGAAGCTGATAACTGACTCCTGCCTGTGAATTGGAAAGGCTGATTGATGTTCCCGAGCACTGAAGGCCTGCAGGTAATACTTCGTATTTTATCGGACTGTCGTTCATCACGGTGGTCCCGTTCATTTGGGTTATGCAGTAGGAAAATTGATCAACGGCAATAATTGTGTAATTACCGGCGGTAGGCTGAGTGCCGAAATTTAGTGGTGATCCTGTTCCTGAAATAGTATCTAAGTGTATCGCATTGTCAAGCAACAATACATAATCAACTCCAATTTCTGATCCGTTCAACCCAATAATATCTCCTTCGCAGGCTGAGCCATCAGGGGTGATTGTGAAAACCGTAGGATCGGAAAACAGTGTTGCGCTGTCATTCATGTAAGTAACACAGTTGGTAGTGGCATCAATAGCTATGGCTGAATAAATACCCGGAAGTCCGGCCGATCCGATTACAATTGATGATCCTGTTCCTGCTACCGGTGCTCCAAGATCGAAAGTTCCGTTCCAGCGGAGTTGATAGTTCACTCCGATTTCCGAACCTGTAAGGCTGATAACCTGTCCCGGACACAGAATGCCGGCAGGAATAACATTGAATACCTGTGGTGCGATGCTGATAAATGTACTTCCATTCATCATAGCCTCGCAGCCAGTGGTGGTATTCACTGCTTTTATTGTATAAGTTCCTGTTGCAAACTGAGGGCCATAGTCAAGGAATCCAATAACTCCTGTTCCTGCAAGAGTGTCAATAGGGATTCCATTAAGAAGAAGGTAATAATTCAACCCTGCATCCGATCCGTTTAAGCGGATAATAGTTCCCGGACACTGCGATCCTGTCGGGTTCATTGTGAAAATTGTAGGTGCCGGATAAACTACTATAACAGCACTGTCGTTCATCATTTGACTGATGCCTGCTGTTGCATTGATAGCACGTACTTCAAATAAGCCAGGCACGGTATAAGGTCCCCAGGTCATTGGTGCATTGGTTCCTGCAGCAAGGGCTCCGTAAGGGAAACCATTTCTTAACAATTGATAATCTATGCTGCTTTCAGAACCTGTAAGGTGTATATAAAGTCCGGGCTCACCTTCACAAATTACACCACCTCCATATACATTAAATGACAGAGGGAATGGCAAAATGGTAATGCTTACACTGCCGTTCATAAGAGCTGTGCAACCTGTTCCTATATCGGTTCCTTCTACGGTGTATGTACCACCTAAGGTTTGGAAACCGAAATTTAATGGTGATCCTGTTCCTGCAACAGCAGAGCCTACCGGAATGTTATTGCAAAATAGCTGGTAGCTGATACCCAAATCACTTTGAGCTAATCCGATTTCTCTTCCTGCTCCTCCAATAGGATAGGAGCCGCCACCGGTTACCAGGTATGCCGAAGGAGGAGGCAGAATCAGAATGGAAGCACTTCCATTCATAGTATTGGTGCAACCAGTAATATTATGAGTTGCGATTACGGTATAGTTGAAAGCGGCTGTGCGGTTACCAAAACTAATAGGAGCTCCGGTTCCAGTAACTGCCGGACCGTCAGGGATACCACCTCTTAAAAGTTGATAGTTGGTGTTGGGTTGCGATCCGCTGAGTCCGATATTTACTCCGGGTCCTGCATAACAGTACGATCCGCCACCGGTTACGCCATATTGAAGAGGAAGCGGGTTCACTATTACTGTAATGGAAGCAATAGCTGTATTATAGCCATCATTAGCAGTAACTGTATAGGTTGTGGTAACATCCGGAGATACAATTGGGTTTTGATCTGTCGAAGTCCAGATTGGAGTACCTACAGGAGTGCATGTCCAGGCGAAAGTATAAGTGCCCGATCCGCCCGAAACGGAAGCCGTCAGCTGCGCCGTCGAAGCATCAGCACATATCTCAGCGGGTAATGTTGAAGCAACTACATTGATGGCATTTCCGGTTAACGAAATAGCAACCTGATCAGTGCCAACACAGCCATTCCCATCAGTAACGGTTAGGGTGTAAGTTGTATTCGAATACAAGTTTGTGGTTAACGGAGCTGCAGAGTTTGACCCTGTGGCGATATAGGTGAGGGGTGCCCATGCATAATTCATAGCACCAAATCCACCTGAAGCCGAACCGATTAACGTTGTGCTGATCCCAAAAGCAATTGTCTGGTCAGCTCCGGCATTAGCGGCAGGTAGTGAGTTAATAGAAACAGCAACACTGCTTCCCATATCCACGGTACATCCGGTTGAAACCCGGGTTCCAACAATAGTGTAAATTCCTGCTATAGTCTGGTTCCCAAAACTAATGGCTGCGCCTGTGCCTGAAACAGGTGACCCGATAGGGGTAATGTTATTGTATAATTGATAGGATACTCCTGATTGTGACCCGGATAAACCTACCACAACGCCTGCTCCACCAAGGCAGTAGCTTCCGCCACCTGTGAGTACAAATTGGTTAGGGAGGGGATTTACGGTTACTGATACAGATGCTGTTGAAGAGTTAAATCCATCATTGATTGTTACTGTGTAAGTAGTGCTTACAAATGGGGAAACCGTTGCCGTTGCAGAAGTTGAAGTAAATCCGGCAGGAACTGATGTCCAGGAATAAGTATATGTGCCCGAACCACCTGTGGGGTTGGCATTTATTGTGGTGCTTTGTCCAAAGCAAATACTGGCAGGCGCTGCTGATGGCGATGCCGTTACCGGAGTTCCAACCACAAATACTGTCATTGGGTTGTTGGCGCTGCAGCCTTTTGCGTCGGTTACTGTTAGAGTATAAGTACGGGTAAGTATAAGGTTTGTTGTTTGTGGACTTAGTGTGTTAGCACCTGTATTTATATAGGAATTTGGTGTCCATGCATAGTTTAATG
>CAZBZA010000116.1:0-8832 GCA_964495865.1 uncultured Lentimicrobiaceae bacterium | reverse complement strand
AAAACATGCGCCGGATATACTGCCAGTTACCAGTTTGAGGAAAAAGATGCCAAACAGTTTGCTGCCTGGGGCATCGACTACCTGAAATACGATTGGTGCGATTACGAGCGTATTGCAAAAGACCACAGTTTGCCCGAATTAAAAAAGCCTTACCAGGTTATGCGCGAAGCTCTCAACAAAGCCAACCGTGATATTGTATACAGTCTTTGCCAGTATGGTATGGGCGATGTATGGGAATGGGGCGCCGAAGTTGGAGGTAATTGCTGGCGCACCACAGGCGACATAACCGACGATTGGTCGAGTATGTCATCAATAGGTTTCGGACAAGCCGGAAAAGAAAAATATGCAGGCCCGGGACACTGGAATGACCCTGATATGCTTGTGGTGGGTAAGGTAGGCTGGGGACCACAATTACACCCGACACGTTTAACGCCGAATGAACAATACACACATATTTCACTTTGGGCTTTGTTGGCTTCGCCCCTTCTTATTGGTTGCGACATGACCCAGCTCGACGAATTCACTTACAGCCTGCTTACCAACGACGAAGTAATTGATATTAATCAGGACGTTCTAGGCAAACAAGCATCAAGGATTGTTCAGTATGGCAGTCTCGAAATCTGGTCGAAAGACATGGAAGACGGTTCAAAAGCTGTTGGTTTATTTAACCGGGGACTTTTCCCTGCATCGCTTACAGTAACCTGGAGAGACCTGGGAATTACCGGAAATCATACTATCAGGGATGTATGGATGCAACAGGACATTAGTAATTCGGATCAAAAGTTCGCTGCAACAATACCTGCTCATGGAGTAAAACTTTTAAAAATTTACAGGAAGTAATTCCAATACCGGAAAACCCTTGATTGAATGGTTTGGTTCTTTTGTTAATTTAGTTGGTAATTTATTTTGTCAGAAGTCGGAAGACGGAAGTCAGAAGTTTTCTAAAAACTACATTTATCCTTGAAATCAGGAATTTGTTAACCAATTGCTTAAAAAAAATCTCTAAGAGAGCTAAATCTCAAATCGGATATATCTTCGGTCTTCCTACTTCGGACTTCCGACCTTTAAAAACCATTTCCATTCAATTCGTGGTAGAACCAATGGTTTTAGTTTCCGGTGTTCTGAATTTAATAGACCAATTAATTAATTAATTGAATGTTGCTGAATTACGGTCAAATCTCAAATACAAAATCAGTTTCGAGCAATTGCAAATGACTGATTGCTCCCTGGTGGTTGGAATCAGCCTGAAGCAAGAGAGAGAGTTCTTTCTTTGCCTCTTCAAATTCTCCTTTACCAATTAGTGCCAGAGACTTCAGATACATGCAATTCTTTCTGTTGATGATGTCAAGATCTTCTTCCCAAATCTGCAGATCCGGCAATGAAACAGCGAAATAGTCGGGAATGATATGATCATTTTTGTGCTTTTCAGCATACTCCAGCAAGGTATGAAATCTATCCTGAGCTTCGGAATGCCTACCTAATTTCTTCAATGCCAATCCCTGGTAAAATATTACATCGGGTTTCTGATCATTATAAAAGATGGCATTGGCAGGCTGTGTATCGCCTTGAATTGCTTTCTCATAGAATTTATCAGCGAGGTCATTATTTCCTAGAGCAAATGCAACTTTCCCCTTCCAGTAGTTGATTTCATTATCAAGATTGCCAATCAATTTTCCCTCACCCAGATTTTCAGGATAGCGCTCAGATGCTTCCAGATGTGTGAGCGATTCAAGGTAATTTCCTTGTATGAAAAGTTGTTTGGCTAAAGAAATATGGGATAGGACGTATTGACCAGTGACCTTCCCTTCGCCACCCTCCCAGGGATGAAACTTGTGATTCATCAGGAGATTCAGGGCTTTTTCATGATTTCCAATCTGGTTTTGTAAAGTAACATACTCGAGATACAGATCATCGCGAGACTCAATTGAATGAAGCAACTGTTCCAGGAAATTCAATCTGACCCGGGGTTTTACATTCATCTTTTTCTTTAGCTGATCCAGCTCCATTAAAACTCTTGAGTCTGTCGGATCAAGATGAAAAGCATTCTCCATCTCATGCAGGGCTTCCGTGAAAAGGCCAGATTTATTGTAATATGCCAGCGCCAGATTCCTCCTCAGAATTGGGAAATGGGGATTTAAGGCTTTCGATTTCTCCCAACACTCACGGGCTTTAGCATACTCTTTGAATGCATACCATTGATTTCCCAAATAATAATTTGCCATTGCATCAGCAGGCCATATGCGAATTACCTCTTGCAGAATAATCGCCTCTTCTAACCTGTGAGGAAAGCAATAATCCGGCTTTAGCTCTGCGGCTTTGGAAACGCAATAATCAGCCATGTGCTTATTTCCACTACATAAATAGAAATATCCGTTGAGATACTGAGCCATCGGATACGCATTTTCAACTCTGTTCAGATACATATCCATTAATTGAATCGCTTCGCTATACAGTGCTGCTTTTGCATAATCCAAAGCATATTCAATATATGTATGCACCTGATCGCCAACCAATTTATGGAAATGTTGAATCAACGAATGTTTTTTATCAATTTCTGAACAGTAAATTATTTCCTCAAACAGAAGTCCATAATGAAAAGGATCTTTTTTTGTCTCTTCATCAATCCACAAATCGAAACTGGCCCGATTATTCATCTTTCTGAGCAAGATGGCTTTCAAATGGATAGAATGTTTATTCCTGCTATTTCGAAGCAAGGACTTATGAATATGCTGACTTGCAAGGCTGTAATCCTCAAGCCGGGTTAAAATCAGAGCCAGAAAGTAATGAGATTGATCCTGAAATGCTGCATTCCAGGTAGCTTTATAAAATGCATCAAAAGCCTCGGACATTTTCTCCTGGAAGAATAAACTAAGCCCGAGATTATAATAAGGCTCACCATCATAAGGATTAGGATTTCTCTGAATCAATGTTTCAATAGCCTTTCGAAAATATAATTCAGCCTCAGCAAATCCAGCCTTCCTGAGGAACAACAATCCTAAAGCATTATTAGCCCGAACATTACCCGGTTCCCTGCGAATGGCTTCAAGATAATAATCCACAGGCTTAAAGGTAGCATGCCTGTATTGTTCGAGATGAAGCCCGGTAAGAAATAACTGCTCAACAGTAGCAGTTTCGGCAGGTGATTTCGCTACTTCCGCAATCT
This sequence comes from uncultured Lentimicrobiaceae bacterium, assembly GCA_964495865.1. Classification (GTDB taxonomy): domain Bacteria; phylum Bacteroidota; class Bacteroidia; order Bacteroidales; family UBA4417; genus UBA4417. The sequence goes on along the minus strand of CAZBZA010000116.1, from coordinate 5,669 downwards.
GAGGTATTGGCTTTTCTTTAACAGATTCTGGTGTGTATGAAAGTATAACCAAGCCATTATGATTAAGGATACTCAGCGTAAGTTTTTCTTCAATTATATCCTTTTGAATGGTAATTTCCCATCTGTTAACAAGAGTTGGCGAAGATTCAAAAGTTTCATTAAGAACATCCTGTCCATCATAGGATAACCTGACAATCAAATCTTTTATGACAGAAGTACCTAGCAATTTCACATAGACAGTTCGGCCGGTGATCTCCATGTTCAGGATGATGTCCTTATTGGCATTTTTAACAACACCCAATTCATGATAAGGCATAAAGTACTGGGTAAAGCAACGCTCCTCCTTTGGCATAATCCATGAGAAATCAGGCTGATTATCAGTAAATGCCCCACACATTAACTCAATATATGGGCCATCCTCATCCGTAAGGTTACGGTCCCATGCTTGTCCGAAATCACCATTCCCCCAGGTCCACTGCTTTTTGCCCGGCACTATATGATGGTCGGCAACATGTAGCATACCTGCCTGAGTATCATTCTCATATCCGCCTATAAAATCATATTTTGATTCAACAGCCATAAAAGAGGTGGGAACAGGTATGTTTTTATAGCGTGAAATATCAACACCTGCCGAATAATCCATTTTATAATAAACCCCGGTAGCAATAGGATACGTGCTCACGTCGCGCTTTCCATGATCATACACTGCATGAACATCAGGAGGAAATACAGTTTGATAATGATCATTTACTTTCACTGCCGGATTTGCCCACCAGAGAAAGGTTTGAGGCAATGTCGTTCCGTTATACAACCTGACATCTATCTCCAGGTAAGCTTTATCAGGATATAACCTGAAACCAATCATACAGCGGGTGCGGAACATTCTCTCCAGTTCATTGCACCAGATTGTCTTACTACCATCTGGGTGCTCTTCAATAAAGTGCTCAATAGGCTCAAAAGTACTGGGACGATGATGTTGCGGCCAGTTGAATTCGATTCCACCCGATATCCATGGACCTGTTAGACCGACCAGAGCAGGTTTAATAACCTGATTATAGTAAATGAAATGCCTTTCTTTTATTTTATCATATGCCATTTGTATGCGTCCGCCTAACTGAGGCAGAATCATGATTTTCAGGTACTGGTTTTCTATATATACAGCATCCCAGGACTTTAGCTCCTTTTTGTCGGATATCTTTTCAATTACCGGGTAAGGATATACAGCCCCGCTGCTACCCTGATAAACCCTATTTTCTAAAAACATGGGACATTTTTCAGGATTACTCACTCCATAAGTAGGAATCAGTACTTTTTCATTCCATGCTTCAACTTTCATAAGCTCATTTTTATTTTGTGGGGTATCAATCATTAATTTATGATCATCAGGCTTTCAATGATTAATTAATTGAAGAAGTTCTGATGGATAAATCTCAGCAGCGGGATTGAAATCAGTACCTGACATGTATTGTTTAAGACTGTAAATCAACTGCTTTGCCTCAATTCTTGAAGAAACATCTGAGAAAAGATCGATACCGGTGATCAGCACTTTACCTTTCCCAACTTTGCCTTCCATCAATAAAGCTAACGGACGGTTGGTAAACCAATCATCAATAATCCGTACAATAGGATCGTGAGTGTTTTTGAACTGTTTAAGTTCAATAGCCTGTGCATGGTTCATGGCATCCCACCATTGCCAGTTACTATGAAACTCAGTAGGAAATTGTTTGAGTGCCGGGTGGTGCGGATTGCAGAGAATGCCTAAAGTGTGAGGTGGCTGTCCGTTAGTCCAGGCCGTGTTCCAGAAAATTGTTGAAAATCCGGTTTTTATATCACCTCCATAAGATTTGCTGAGGCGACCAGGAGGTATGCTTATGAGCGCTGTTCCACCTGCTTCAAGGAATGAAATCAAATCCTCATCAATTTCCTGAACTACCCGAACAGAAGATTCATTATCAATTTGTTCCACTCTATCCGGGTAAACCCAGAAATCCCAGTCATTTACAAAATCCTGAATTTTCAGCTCAAATTTGTATCGCGAAGGACTATGAAAAGCGAAAAGAGGAATAGATATTTCGCCTATATTAATTGCATTCCCGACAGGGATGGTAGTTAAAGGCAATTTCCCGGATTGAATGGTTTTTCCATCAGAATCCTTAATAGTCCACTCCGGAATACAGTCTTTTATAAGGCTTTCGCCAAAATGAGCTACCTCCAATGGAAGAGAAAGCTGCTCCGATTGCAGATAAACAAATTTTTTGAACCTTGCCAGTGGCACTGTTGAATTGCAAAACTTACTATATTCTTCGGATGTGATGTATCCCTTTTCTTCCCAGTATGCATTTAACACGCCAACCAAAGCAGTACCCTGACCTGGAAAATCATGCAGATCAAGCAATTGGAATCCGCCGAAATGTGGTGTTCGCAAAGCGGCTTCTATATCAGCTTTATAACAAAGCGCCTGAAGTTTACCCGATGCGAGGGTAAAACTATCAGCAAGATGTTCCATTCCCTGATTATACAAGGTTTGTTTGAATATCTCAAAATTCCTTGCTTTCAGAACCGCATCTTTTCTGTTAATCTCCCTGAAATCAGGATAGGCACACCATTGCCCGATTTCGTGACTTACCGCAGGACGATCGTATTTGGATATTATCGAACCCCAATCGTAATCAGAAGCAGGAGGCGAAGCATTAATTATACTTTGAAGACCCTGCCCCCATCCTTGAATTCGTGGATCAGGAGTGCTTATAAAATCACACTCCGGAATAACAGGCCAGCCTCCGCCAGACGTATAAATCCTCCGGCTGTCGCGCTCTTTCCAGAACTGTATAAATTCACCAAGGTATTTAGCTTGATTTGCCCCGGCAGGTTCATTGCCATATGCCAGCATACAAAATGAAGGATGGTTCCCATATGCCCTTACAATATCCATGCTCTCATCATAAATGAATTGATCAATGGGTTTACCATCTCCAATTGAAGTTGTAGTATTAGCCCAGGATGAACATTCTATTTGTAAATAAAGCCCTGTTTGGTCAGCTGCGGCAAATGCAGCTTCAGGGGGACACCATGAATGAAAACGAATATGATTTAGGCCATATGATTTACAAATCCTAAAAATCCGCAACCATTCATCTATGTCCATCGGGGGGAATCCGGTTTGAGGGAAGATGGCACATTCCAGTGTCCCACGCAAAAAAACCGGCCTTTCATTTATAAGAATCTGTTTCTCATTAACCCGAAAACTTCGCATCCCGAATGAAACAGATTTCGCAACCTTTGATTCCGATGATGGCTCCGAAAGTTCGACTTTTAACTGATACAGATCAGGATTGAACTCATCCCACAATTTTACACCGGGGCCCATTGAAATACTGAAACTGACCTTGTTTTCCTTCAAATCCAGATTCACAACTTCCACTTTCTTTATTACTGTGTCATTTCCAATAATACTGATCGAAAGTGTAGGTTTTACTTTATTTTTCGTGAGGTTGTTTAAAGTAAAGCGGATATTGGCCACATTTTGGTTAACATCGGGAAACACTTGAATTTCTTTGATAGTAACAAGGGGATGTGCTTCAAGCAACATTTTCCCGATGATTCCATTCCAGTTCGACTGCGTATGATCGGTAATGCTATGAGAATTATAACCAGGATCTATTTCCTTGATCCTGTTATCAATCCGGATGGTTATCTTATGCTTGCCGGGAGTCAGCCCCGTAGTTATGTCATAAATGTGAGGAGCGCCTAATGAATTTCTTAAACCCACATAGTTTCCATCAATCCAGAGACTGCTTTCCCAGTGGCATCGTTCGAGGAACAGAACAACAGGTTTATTTTTCCAGTCTTTTGGAATCTCAATTTCTTTCTGAAACCAGGCAGCTCCTTTATAATAGGTAAGTGGCTGCAACCAGAACGGAATTTTTATATTTCCGGGCACCCGGTATTCAGCATACTCAGGATCTTTAAAATAGGAACTGTCAACAATCTGACCCGTCCAGGGAGTATTGAGTGTTATTTCATCTCCTATCCCATTTGATGTTAAAGAGCCAGGCAAATTCAATCCGGATTGAAAAGCTTTCCTGAACCATTCCTCTTTAACACCCTTATCTTCAGGATCCAACGCATAGCTCCACCTCCCGGCGAGATTAAGGGATTGCTGAGCATCAGTCTTTATTGAAAGACATACAACAAAAACTATGGAACAAAGTACAACTACAATTTTTTTCATATTTCCAGAATGTTAAGTGATTTCGCACCAATTTCAATTTTAAAACTGCTAAGTATTAAACTCCATAATCCTTTTCAATTTCTTCGAGCGACTTTCCTTTAGTTTCAGGTAATCGCATATAGATAAATAGCAGGCCTGATAAACAAATGAATGCATATAACCAGAAAGTACCACTTGCCTTTAGCGTATTATTAAGCAACGGGAATGTGTAAGTAAGAATGAAACAGGCAATCCAGAGGCTGGTGGTTGCGATTGACATGGCTGCACCTCTTACTTTATTAGGGAAAATTTCGGACAGGATAACCCAGGTAACCGGTGCCAAAGTCATAGCATAAACTGCTATTGCTATCAGAACAAAAATTAATACCACAATTCCTTGTAATTCCAGATAATAGCTCAATCCAAGAAACAGGTAAACGATCGATAAACCGGCTGATCCGAGAAGCATTAACTTCCGGCGGCCCCACGAATCGACCATTCGCATGGCAATAAGGGTAAAAACAAGGTTAACAGAACCTGTAATAACAATATTGAACAGCATCTCCCCAACTGTGAAACCAGCTGAAGTGAATATTTCTTCTGCGTAATTAAAAATTACATTTATACCGCACCACTGCTGAAATACGGCAAGTGCAATACCAATTATCAGCAAAGGTTTGATCCTTGCAGATCGTAACTCTTTCCATTCTATTTTCGAACTTGGTCCATGCAAACTATTGCTAATCTCAATCATTTCAGCGGTAGCCTGTTGCTCCCCAACGAGTTTCCTGAGAACTGATTTTGCTTTTATTTCATTACCGGTCTTAAGAAGATATCTTGGGCTTTCGGGCAGAATAAATGAAAGGCCTAAAAAGAGTATTGCCGGTACCGCTTCGGCCCAAAACATCCATCTCCATCCGGTTTGCCCATTCCAGGATGATAGAATGAATTCGTTCGATGTCCCTTCAGGGACTTTATCAGCAATAAAATAGTTTATGATTTGCGCGGCGAGTATTCCAATAACGATTGTGAGTTGATTGATTGATACCAATCTCCCCCTTAAATTAGCCGGTGCAATTTCTGCAATATAAACCGGAGATAATGCAGAAGCCAGGCCAATTCCCAACCCTCCGATTAACCGGAAAATAACAAACCATGAAAAATTGTCAACCGCCCCGGTGCCAATTGCAGATATTGTGAACAATATGGCGGATAATATCAGGGGTATCTTCCGGCCGATCCTGTCGGTGAGTGATCCCGACATAATTGCTCCAATAAGACATCCGATCAAAGCGCTGCTCATTGCCCATCCCTGAAGAGAAGGGGAATCATTGATTTGAAAGTAACTTTCATAAAAAGGTTTTGCCCCACCAATAACAACCCAGTCATATCCGAATAATAAACCGCCCATTGCAGATATACCGGTAATCAGTAATAAAAATAAATGTTTGCTTTTCAT
>CAZBZA010000115.1:0-8878 GCA_964495865.1 uncultured Lentimicrobiaceae bacterium | reverse complement strand
TCACAATCCAGCTGTAGTTGAGTTGGCTGCAACACAGTATCAACTTTCGAAACACAGTTATGGCGAAGCTGCTTTTGATGAAGCTGGCAGCACAGGTTGTACACCTTGTCACACTTCTGATGCATTCAAGTATGTATGCGCTAATAACATTTCGGCAGCATTCATTTTGAACCCAACTACCAATAAGTATTCGAATGGATATGCAACTATTGCATCGCAGACTTTGGGCGAAATTACCTGCTCAACCTGCCACAGCAGTTTGCATACCACTTATGGTGAGGAAGACTTCACACCTTTAACAACAATCGCAGCCGTTCCATTAACTATGTGGGGTGGTGCAAAAGAAGTTAACCTTACTGCTGATGGTGGTAGCAGCAACTTATGCGTTAAATGTCATCAGCCACGTCCGTTCTCAAATTCGAACACAAACGGTAACGTCCTGAATTATGACAGTTTGGCCAATTTCCCAACCGTTGTTTTCTACGATGCAGCACAGGCAAACGGTTTGAACAAAATTAAACCTGGTTACAGAACACATACTCACTACGGAACTGCAGGTGCAGTTTATGCAGGTGTTGGCGGAGTTGAATTCCCTGGCGAATACACTCAAACCGCTCACAGATCAGTTGCTTCCTGTCAGGATTGTCATATGGCTCCTCAAACAGGCAGAGCTGGCGGTCATACATTCTTCGCAAAAGGAAATTTCAGCGGTTGTAACACTGAAGCTTGTCATAATGGCGCTGCAACCGCTTCATCAGCTACCTATTGGACAACCCCAAGAGCTAATGTTAAAAAAGCACTTGATGATCTTGCTGCAAAACTTACGATCAACGGAGTTGATATTCTGAACAGGAACCCAGATGCAGAACATAACCTTTGGGCAGCCAACACAACCAACAAATATGATGGTTACCTTAACGTTTACGATCCTATCAATAATCCTGATGGCCCGGCTAATAATCCTAACGGAGTATTCCAAAGCCCAAGTCCATCAAGTTCATGGTCAGCTGAGCAAAAAGCTTATAACCTTACTCTTCCAAAAATTACCCTTACCAATGCACAAATGGGAGCAATTATTAACTTCCAGCTTTGCCTCAGGGATTATAGCTTAGGAATTCACAACTACAAGTACACCATGTCGTTATTGAATAACACCTTAGCTGTTCTTTAATCTTCAGAAACCAGTTTCCAATATCATTACCTAGTAGAGGATACTGAACTGATTAAAATTTGAAAACCTCCGGGAAATATCTTCCGGAGGTTTTTTTATTTCCCGAATTAATATTAATGCCCAGAGGTGCTTTTATTATATTTGCACTAATTAAAACTTAAACAACTATGAACTCTTTTTCGAAAACAGTAATTACCATACTGTTAATGCTTTCAGTGTCATCTCAGCTCAGTGCACAATATGCTAAAGATTCAATTCCTGAGAAATATGTATTCACCAAAGTAATTGATTTGCCGGCAACACCGGTAAAAGATCAGTTTGCTTCCGGAACCTGCTGGAGTTTTGCAACTGTATCGTTCATCGAATCAGAACTTCTACGCTTGACAAAGGACACATTCGATTTATCGGAAATGTATTTTGCACGAAAAGCATACGAAGCGAAAGCAATACAGTTTGTCAGGCTGCATGGTACTGCTAATTTTGGCCAGGGCGGACAGGCTCACGATGTAATAAATGCGATAAAAAGCAACGGTATAATAACAGAAACAGAATATTCTGGCCTCGCCAACGGACAAAACAAACCATCGCATGCCGAGTTGGAAGCGGTTCTATCAGCTATGGTAAGCGCCATTTCGAAAAATCCTGCCGGTAAACTTTCGCCTGAATGGAGTGATGCCATTTCGGCTGTTCTGGATGTGTATATGGGTGAAGTTCCGGCTCAAACCGGTAACACAAAAAAGGAATTTACCAATAAGTTTAATCCTGACGATTATGTAGAAATTACTTCCTACACACACCATCCCTATTACACGACATTTGCGCTCGAAATTCCAGATAACTGGTCGGGCGGGAGCTATTACAATGTTCCGCTAGATGAATTGATAGAGATCATGGATTATTCACTAAAAAACGGTTATACTATAGCATGGGATGGAGATGTAAGCGATAAAGGATTTTCGCACAAGAATGCCATAGCAATCGTTCCCGAAGTTAACATTGAAAACATAGCAGCTACCGAACGGTCAAAATGGGATAAACTCTCAGAAAAAGAGCGCAGGCAGCAGTTTTTCACTTTCGAAAAACCGGTACCTGAAAAAACCGTGACGGCAGAAATGCGGCAGGCGGCTTTCGACAACTTTACTACTACTGACGATCATCTGATGCATATTACCGGAACAGTCAACGATCAAAACGGAAAGCGTTATTTCGTTACTAAAAACTCTTGGGCGGCTGATAGCAACAGCAACGGAGGCTACCTGAATATTTCGGAAGCATATGCCCGAATGAATACAATAGCCATATTGGTTCACAAAGATGCAGTGCCAAAGGAGATAAGGAAAAAGGCAGGAATCAGGTAGTTGGGGGGAATTAAGGGAAGATTCAAATACCAAATCCAAAATCCAAAGTCCAAATACCACATCCAAAGTCCAAAGTCCAAATACCAAATTCTGACATCCGACATCATTTCAACTGGTTTGGTACACGGGATAAATGAAAAATCATTGACTTTTGTTTAGGTCTGGTGTTTCGGACGGGTGCAATTATCTACCTGAAAAAAATCACTATACTAAATTGAGGCCTTACCAGTCGAAGAAAATTTCATTTGTTAAAAGTTGCTTGAATAACGCGGCTATTAACAATTTTTAACAGGGTTTACAGGTGCTGGAGAGGTGCCTGTTTTTACTTTTGCAGGTCAATAATTAATTACAAGCAATGATAGAAAGCAGCATTAGTGAAATAAACGAGAAGATACAACGCGAGAGTGCATTTGTGGATATGCTTACATTGGAAATGCATCGCGTAATTGTTGGACAGAAACAGATGATTGAGCGCCTGATAATCGGGCTGCTTTCGAACGGGCATATTTTGCTTGAAGGAGTTCCCGGACTTGCTAAAACACTAGCCATAAAGTCGTTAGCCAATTCAATTGACTTAAGTTTTAGTCGTATTCAGTTTACTCCCGACCTGCTGCCAGCCGATATTGTAGGTACTATGATATACAGCCAGCGAAGCGAAGAATTTAATGTCCGCAAAGGTCCTGTTTTTGCTAATTTTATTCTTGCTGATGAAATAAACCGTTCACCTGCCAAAGTGCAGAGTGCATTGCTTGAGGCCATGCAGGAAAAACAGGTTACCATTGGGGATAAAACATATCAACTCCCTGACCCTTTCCTGGTGCTTGCCACTCAAAACCCAATTGAACAGGAAGGTACCTATCCTTTGCCTGAAGCCCAGGTTGACCGTTTCATGTTAAAACTGGTAATCACTTACCCTTTGAAACAAGAGGAAAAACTCATTTTGAGGCAAAACATTAACAACGAAGTACTCTCGACACGCAAAATACTTAAACCAGCTGATATTCAGCGTGCCAGAGAGATTGTAAAAGAAGTTTACCTCGACGAAAAAATTGAGAATTATATAACTGATATTGTTTTTGCCAGCAGGTTTCCGGCTGATTATAATCTGAAAAAATACAAGGATCTTATTCGTTACGGAGCCTCGCCAAGGGCAAGTATTTTCCTTGCTATGGCTGCCAAAGCACTTGCTTTTATCAAACGTCGCGGATACGTTATCCCCGAAGATGTGAGGGCTGTTGCGCACGATGTATTAAGGCATCGTATTGGTTTGACCTACGAAGCCGAAGCCGAAAATATTACTACCGAAGATATAATTAATGAAATCCTCAATTCAGTTGAAGTACCATAACAACTCAACTAAATGATTAACAGCTGGTTCGATTTAATTATGTCCAAAAATAGCCAGGAGGATTCCGGAACACAAGTCTGCGATTTATGATTTCAAAGCTATTTCAGACACAACTTCCAAATAATAGATCGTTTAGCCTTATCCGTGCATCAATATCTTCATTTCACTGTTAGCATTGCTTCAGTAAATCCAATCAAATAAAACCAAAAAAAGTGGAAACCGCTGATATACTGAAAAAAGTCAGGCGCATCGAGATCAAGACCAGGGGCTTGTCGCGCAATATATTTTCAGGGCATTACCATAGTGCTTTTAAAGGCCGGGGTATGGCTTTCAGCGAAGTACGCGAGTACCAGTACGGGGATGATATCAGGAATATCGACTGGAATGTTACTGCCCGGTTCAATACGCCATACCTTAAAATATTTGACGAGGAGCGCGAATTAATGGTTATGCTGCTGATTGATGTGAGCGGTTCGAACGAATTCGGTACAAAAGGTTCATTTAAAGAAGACCTGATGACGGAAATTGCAGCAGTACTTGCTTTTTCGGCCATTCAAAACAACGATAAAGTTGGAGTGATTTTTTTCAGCGACCGTATCGAAAAATTTATTCCTCCTAAAAAAGGAACTTCACACATACTTCGGATAATACGCGAACTTATTGATTTTAAACCAGTAAGTCAGGGTACTGATTTATCCGAAGCACTTCGTTACCTGACCAACGCCATTAAAAAAAGATGTACAGCATTTATCGTATCTGATTTTATGGATCATGCGTTCGAACCAGCAATAAAAATAGCATCGGGCAAACACGACCTTGTAGCTATCAGGGTTTATGACGAACGCGAAGCCACTTTACCACCGGTTGGAATGATTGAAGTGTATGATAAGGAAACAGAAGGAAGGGTATGGGTAGATGCTTCGAGCAAAAAAGTGCGCGATAATTACAGCCGTTGGTGGAATAATCATGAAAAGATTATTGATGGTATTTTTAAACGATCAGGAACTGATACCGCTAACATTCCTACAGGGCATGATTTTGTAAAACCGTTAATGAAGCTATTTACCTTACGCGAAATGAGGCAATGAAGATGAAAATGAAAAATTACTTCATATACATATTCGCAACCGCTTTCATTCTTATTGCAAGCGCTGCTAAACAGGTACATGCTGTTCCTCAAAAAGCTGTGCTGAGTCTCGACACCTCCTCCATCAGGATAGGTGAACAGGTTCAGCTCAGGCTGCATGCTACTTTGCCCAAATCAGCAGCAATTTACTGGCCTGCCATTCCCGATACATTATCGGCAGCAGTCGAAGTTGTATCAAAATCAAAGTTAGATACCAATGCCACCAGCCGAAAAGAATTTGCAAATTATAGCCAAACGATTTTTATAACTTCCTTCGATACTGGTTTTCACTATGTACCGCCCTTTACAATATTATACTCCTATTCAGGAGATACTTCGAGGTATGAACTTTTATCGGAAGGTGTTTATCTGAAAGTAAGGACTGTTGAAGTGGATACCACTCAAGCTATACGCGATATCCGCGGCCCTATTCAGGCTCCGATAAGTTTTGCTGAACTTGCCCCTTTCCTTGGCGGGATGGCTGTAATAGGTCTTATTATCAGCCTGGTATGGTACTATTTCTGGCGAAAACGTATGAATAAACCTCTTTTCCCGGTACTGAGCCGCCCACAGGGACCACCCTGGCAAATTGCTTTGCAGAACCTTGATTTGCTGGAAGATAAAAAATTATGGCAAAACGGGAAAATAAAGGAATATTATTCGGAACTAACTGATATCCTCAGGCATTACCTGCATCAGCAACACAATATTGATGCAATGGAAATGATTACTTCTGAGATACTTGCAGCTTACGATTCAGCTGGAATTCAACCAGATTCACGTTCATTACTTACTAATGTTTTGATACAGGCTGATTATGCAAAATTTGCCAAAGCAATTCCCTTAAGATCTGAAAATGAACAGAGTTTAGCCTTTGCAAGGCAACTTATTGAGACCACCAAACCAGTTGCTACTGAGACTAAAAACAACATTGAAACTTCATTACAAACTACTGATACTGAAACAAAAGCATGATACAGAAACTGATCTTTGCCGATCCTGAGTACTTATGGCTGCTGCTGCTCATTCCTGTAGCAGTTGTTCTGTACTGGTATAAGCTCAGGCATTACACTGTTCCAATGCAAATGTCGTCAACAACTGCACTCAGGCAATCAGCACCTGGCTGGAAACATTACGCCCGATACGGACTTTTTGGTTTGCGTATGCTGGCAATAGGCTTGTTGATATTAGCTTTGGCCCGGCCACAGACTAATATGAACCGTCAGGATATCAGCGTTGAAGGCATTGACATTATGCTTGCAACTGACGTTTCGAGTACAATGCTGGCCGAAGATTTACGGCCTAACCGTTTGGAAGCAGCAAAAGAAGTAGCCGTCGAATTTATAAGTAACAGGCCGGATGACCGAATTGGCTTGGTAGTTTTCAGCGGAGAGAGTTTTACACAATGTCCGCTTACTGCAAATCATGCACTTTTAATCAACCTTTACAAAGACATTACCTTCGGAATGATCGATGACGGCACTGCAATTGGGGATGGCCTTGCAACAGCCGTAAACAGGTTGAAAGAGAGTAAGACAAAAAGCAAAGTTATTATTTTGCTAACTGACGGAATTAACAATATGGGATCCATTGATCCGCAATCAGCTGCCGAAATAGCCGAACTTTATGGCATCCGGATTTATACTATCGGGGTCGGAACAATGGGAACTGCGCTTGTGCCTGTAAGAACCCAGTTCGGAATGCAGTACCAACGCATGGAAGTGCAGATTGACGAAGCTCTGTTACAGAAAGTTTCGGCACTTACTAACGGAAAATATTTCAGAGCTACCAATAAGCAAAAGCTGCAGGAAGTTTACAAAGAGATTGACCGCCTCGAAAAATCGAAAATTGATGTAACCGAATTCAGCCGGAAGAAAGAAGAGTTTCTGCCATTTGTAATTTTTGCACTCCTGCTTCTTACACTCGAATTTGTAATGCGCTTTTTAGTACTCAAAATTGTATCGTAAAACTTTATAACTTACACTATGTTTCGTCTGGCACATCCGCAATATCTTTACCTGCTGCTCCTTATTCCGCTGCTGGTGCTGCTTTTTGTGTATGCCCGCCGCAGGAAAAGGAAAGCACTTTCAACTTTTGGAGATATCAACCTGGTATTGCGTTTGTTACCTGAATATTCAAGTTCCCGTGAGATTCTGAAATTTGTTATCTGGACCTTAGCGTGGATACTCATTGTTATTGGTTTAGCCGATCCGCAAACAGGCTCAAAACTTGAGAAGATAAAACGGAAAGGTGTTGATATGGTATTTGCGCTTGATGTTTCAAACAGCATGATGGCACAGGATATAACTCCGAATAGGCTGGAACGAGCCAAACAAGCCATTATCCATTTGCTTGGTAAACTTGAAAACGACCGTGTAGGATTGGTGATATTTGCAGGGAAGTCGTATGTACAAATGCCATTAACTACTGACTATTCGGCAACCAGGCTGTTTCTTTCAAATATCAGTCCGGGAATGATACCATTACAAGGCACAGCTATTGGCGATGCCATCGAAACCAGTGCTTCCGGATTTGGAAACACAAAACAGAGTAAAGCTATTATCGTTATTACCGATGGCGAAAACCATGAGGATAACGCTATTGACGCAGCCCGCTCAGCATCATCAAAGGGCATAAGAGTTTTTACCATAGGCATTGGACAACCCGAAGGTGCTCCTATTCCGGTATATAGTGGCAATACACAAATAGGATATAAAAAGGATGCTTCGGGCATTACGGTCATAACCAGGCTCAACGAACCTATGTTGAAGGAAATAGCACAGGCCGGAAACGGAATTTTTGTCAGAGCCAATAATTCGCAATCGGGTGTACAGGAAGTTTTCGACCAGATTAACAAACTTGAGAAAGCGGAATATAATGAAGCCTTTTTCTCCGATTATGAAGACAGGTTTCAGTTTTTTATACTTGCAGCGTTGATTCTGATAATTGGTGAAATGCTTATTGCCAGCAGAAAAGGACGGTTAGCCGGAAAAATTAAATTGTTTACTAACAAATCCACGAATAAATAATGAGAAGCATATTCACTATATTTCTTCTCCTAACAGCAGGTGCTTTGCTGGCGCAACCTGTTCAGAAACTCGTGCGTTCGGGAAATACGGATTATAAAAACGGGCATTATAAAGATGCCGAGATAAACTACCGTAAAGCATTAACCAAAGCGCCGGAATCGGAGAAAGCAACCTTTAATCTGGGCAATTCGTTATACAAACAGAATAACTTTGACGAAGCTGCCTCTCAATACCTGAAACTTGCTCAGAGCGAAAAAAAATTAACCTCCAAAGCAAATGTTTACTATAATCTTGGGAATTCGCTGTTTGAGAGCAAAAAATACAAAGAAAGTATTGATGCCTATAAAATGGCCTTGCGCCAGAATCCGAAGGATGAGGACACCAGATATAATCTTTCCTATGCCATGACAAAACTGCAGCAACAGCAAAAGCAGGAACAAAACAAAAAGCAGGAGGAAAAACAGCAGCAACAGCAAAAACAACAACAGCAGCAACAACAACCGAAGCCAAATATGTCGAAGCAGGATGCCAACCGGATGCTTAATGCTATGAATAACAATGAAAAAAGAACGCTCGACAAAACTAAAAATAAACAAAAGACAGCTAGCAGTCAGTTAGAGAAGGATTGGTAATTGGAGAAGGACTGGGGGACAAGAAGACAAGGAGAGGGGCGAAATGGAGATGGGGTGAGAGGGTGAGAGGGTGAGAGGGTGAGAAGGTGAGAGGATGAGAAGGTGAGAGGATGAGAAGGTGAGAGGGTGAGAAGGTGAGAAATAGAAAAAAGAAAAAGTGAAACCCACAAATACCAATTCGTTCATTGATTGCGCATAACAACATTTTTAATTG
>CAZBZA010000114.1:0-9064 GCA_964495865.1 uncultured Lentimicrobiaceae bacterium | reverse complement strand
GACAAGGTGAGGGGCGACAAGGTGACAAGGCGAGGGGTGACAAGGTGACAAGGCGATAGGTGAGACTGTTTAAAATTATAGTTTGTAACTTTTGAAGGGACGAGGGGTGGACAAAATGTACTAAAATGATAAAATATCAGAATGGGTAACCTATACCAAAGTTCCAGATGGCATTGCGGAATCCGACATCAGAAGGATTAAACCAGGCATCAGTTTCACGTGCCGGATTATGAATAGGAACAGCTACATCGAGGCGTAAAATGAAAAATGAAAAATCGAATCTTAATCCTACACCTGCATCTAGTGCTATCTGTTTGTAAAACGTATCGAAATTAAATTCGCCTTTTGGGAAATCTTCACTTTCCTTACGTAGCCAAACGTTTCCGGCATCAATAAACAAACTTCCCAAAATAAAACTATAAATCGGGAAACGATGTTCGAGCGTCGAAAGCAGCATGATTTCACCGGTTTTATCGTAAACATTATTTGTGTTTACGTAGGCTCCCGGCCCCAACGAGCGTAGCCTCCATCCGCGCATATCGTTAGCCCCGCCAAGCCAGAAACTCTTTTCGAAGGGTACCGATTCTGAATTTCCATAAGGTTTTGCTATACCTCCCATTACGCGCAACGCCAGAGTATTGTCAAATCTAAGTTTCCAGTATTTACGGTAATCAACATCAAGCCTTACAAATTGCGAATACTGAACGCCGAAATGTTCGTAATGCCCATCTTCGTTCACTGACCTGTTGGAGAGGTTATCGATGGCGTAAGGGATATTGCCCGATGTTTCGGCATTCAGGCGCAGGAAATACTGATCGTTTAGCTTTGTGATCCCAATATTGCTCATAATTATGCTGTAACGGATCATGGTAAGTAAGTGATCGGTATATTGCGATTTATAAACAGGGTCAGTAAGCGAATCGAGTGCCGATTGAAAGGATTCACTGGGAAATATATCAATAAAGTTTAATTCGAGTGGAGTTAATATATGACTGATTTTCTCATTACGGTTCCATTTGTACGACCAGGAAGCACTCGAAATTGTTCTTGTATACTCAGGCCGAAGCTCAAACCCGGCACCGGCTGTAAGTGATGTGCGTCCTCTTTTTTCGTCCTGCTGATACTTCGATCTGTAAGGTATCAGTAACCTTGGGAAGTCGATGCTGGCTTCAGCGCCTCCTTCCAGTGTGCTGAAAAAAAGGAAATAATTATTTACATCCTGGTTGTTGATGCTTCCCTGTATTTCGGCACTTGCCCTTATTTTAAGGGATAGCACTTCAGCTCCTTTGAATAAATTCCTGTTCTGGATTGATGAATTAATTCCAAGTCCAAACCGCCCACCTGAGTTAGTGCCTTCGGTTCCAATGTTAAAGGTATTGAGCTGATTGCGTGTCATACGAATATTGCAATCGAGCCATTGTTTTTCGCAGCTGTCAACAGAGCCGGGCTCAAGAGTTGCCATGTTTATATTGGCTGAACCTATAATCGGTTGGCTGATGAGTTTCTTATAAGTTTGATTTACTGATGACTGGCTGTAGGCATCACCCTGTGCAAAATTAAGGCTGGAAGCAAGGAAAGTTGGTTTGAGCGTTAGTTTCTTGTTGTAAAGCACATAAATAGATCTGCCTGAAGTATCTGATTTGTTTAGGACGTATTTATAAACAACTGTATCATAGGCTATAGCCGGCGATAAAGGGTCGGCATCGGAATTGATATAAATATTCCTGATATAGTATCGGGGGTGAGTAGTTTCGGTTACAGAGTCAGTGGTGCCAGGTATGTTTACCCTTATTTTTCTAACATGTAATTCCACATCTGCTGATAGTCCGGCATTGGAAGTATCAACAACATAATAAATATCACTGAGCGAAAAATTGAAGTAGCTATTATTGCGGAGGTTGCTGGCTATGCGGTCGCGGTCGTCATCAAGAACATAGGTGTCGTAAATCATTCCGCTGCGAAGTTTTCCATTTGCTGTATCGGCCATAATATAACGTTTCATGGCTGTATCAGAAATGATATAGTTGAATTTCCGGACAATGCAAGGCGGTCCGGAATGGATTGTATAGGTAACCGATGCTGTTTTGCGCTTGTATTTTATTGATTTTTCAATAGAAGAATGATAGAATCCTTTGTTTCTCAGGTATATCTGTAATTTGTCAACCGAACTTAAGACATACATAGTATCAAGGATCACCGGTTTGGTGCCGAGGGATTTTCGCAGAAGCAGTTTGAATTTAGTTTCTTCTCCACGCAGGCTCTTTTCGTAAAAATAAACACCTGGTCTGAAATACGGAGCCAGCCTTCCATTCATTGAACTTTGGTCAATAAAGCCTTCCAGTTCGTCGAATGGCAGGTATGGATTCTTATTTTTAATGTTATTCTGAACAAGTATATATCCTCCCCGGCGCTCAACTTTCCGGGCGGAGTTGCAGGCAGCCAGTGATAAAGCTAACAATATCAATAAAATGAAATGGATTTTTACTTTTTCCAACTGTGGATTTTTACTTTTCAATTGTTAAAGCAAAGATAGCAGGAAGGTTGGAAAGAGGGAAATATTTTTTTGTGGAAAGAGAAACGCGAAAAAAAAAATTAAATTATTTGCAATTCTAAAATTATTAACTACTTTTGCATCCTCTTAAACGGGAGCATAGCTCAGCTGGTTCAGAGCATCTGCCTTACAAGCAGAGGGTCCTTGGTTCGAATCCATGTGCTCCCACTTAAAATAAAAGAGTTACATTTACTTGTAACTCTTTTTTCATTTATGCGACCAACATTGCAACCATAAACTCCTAAGGTCAAAGGGAAACGGGTAACAACTAAAATAAATAACAGATATTGAATAAGTTACACATTGTTGGGGTGTAATCTGAAAATAAAAAAAGCCTGCTCTCGAAAGATTGCAGGCTTTTTATTTTTAAACCGGAGAGCTTGACTTCCCTACCTTATCACCATTACTGTTCCATACACATTTTGGGATAAATTGGTGTTATTGCCCAAACTGGTTCCATTCCAGATAGTTCCATCGAGGAAAACTGCTGAAGCAACCCATACATATACGCCCATCCTTACAACTTCACCCCTATATTTCCCATCCCAGCCCTCTCCGGGTTGTCCGTCGATTAGTTTTTCGGTAGCCGATTCCCAAACAACATCTCCCCATTGGTTAAATACCTGGATACTGAAGGTTTTAAGGCCTTGTCCTTTCGGTTGAAAAATAGCTGCATTGCCTTTTGGATCTTCAGGTGCAAATGCTGTTGGTATGTACAACCCTTTGAAGATTAGCTGATAGTTTTTGTATATTGTGTCAGTACAGCTGTTTTCGTTGGTTGAGATAAGCGTGATCATATAATCTCCTTCCTCATCAAATGTTGCTACCGGGTCTTCGGCAGTGGAATATGTGTTGTTTCCAAAATCCCATTCGTATGAAATGGCTTCTTTTGAATGGTTATCAATTTTAATTTGCCATTCTTCACCTTCAATTTGTTCAACAAAGGAAAAGTCACTGGTTGGGCCTGTGAGTTCGGTGAAAGACATGGATGTAGTATCAGCACATCCGTTTGCGTCCGAAACAATAAGGTTAGCAATAAAATCGCCGGTTTTAGTAAAAGTGATTTTAGGATTTTGAATCGTATCAACTATCAACACTCCGCTAGCGTCGGTGATAGTCCATGCCCAATCAACTATGGAGCCGCTGCCATTATCTGACTTATCAACAAAATCGGTCGGATGCCCTATACATGGATTGTTAACTGCCATGCGCGCATCAGGAGGACTATATACAGTTACCGGATAAGATGATGTGTCAATACACCCAATACTGTTTTCTGCTACCAGCAGCGGAAGATATTCACCTGCTATTGCATATAAATAGCTGACATCCTGCGAATGCGAAATGTCGTTGGGAGCATTAAGCGGATCTCTGAAAACCCAGGTGTAGGATGAAATTATGGTATTGTTTCCTGATGACTTGTTTGTAAACTTAACAGAGTCTCCCAGGCAAACATTATTTGCCTCATAATCAGAAACGGGTGAAGGCTTCACAAAAATACTCATGGTGGTCGAATCACTTATCTCAGTGCCTGATAAGTCTGTTTTAATGGTGAGCTTTATTGTATGGTAACCTGAACTTTCAAATGAGTGAACAACAGTTTGACTGTGAGGGGGTTGGTATTGAATAACTGTATTGTCGCCAAAATCCCATATCCAGTCTTTAATAGGTATTCCGCTGTAGCTGCTGTCAGTAAAAATGATCTGATAATTCTGGCAAACCTGCTGGCTTTCGGTAACAAATACGGCGTCGATACAAGGTTTCACAAGTATGGTTTCAATATATTCGGCTGTGCAGTTTTTCTCATCATAAACAGTAAGCCTCGCAGTATAATAGCCTGGAGCGGGGTAGTGGTGCGAATGATCAGGCGAAGCTGCAGAGGTAATTGTATCAGATGAGCCATCCCCATATTCCCATATCCATGTCGAAAGAAGGCTTCCATTACCTGATGAAATATCATCAAATTCTACAATACTATCGCAAACACCGGATGTATAATTGAACTTCGGTTCAGGTAGCGGATCGATTGTTACAAAAAGGTATTTCAACGCTTCGCAATGATTTATATCTGTGGTTTGAAGTATTACGGTATAGGTTCCCGGTTGGCTGAATGAATGCCCGGGATTGGCAGAAACTGAGGTGTTGTATGATCCTGATGCAGGGTCGCCAAAATTCCAGTTAAAGCCTTTAAGAGTGCCTCCTGCAGGTGCCAGAATTTCCGGAGTGAAGTAGGTTGTGTCACGGAAGCAGGTTTTTTCATAATTGAAAGTGACTGATAATCCGGCTGGAATACAAACCTGTTTAGTTATAGTATCAGTGCAACCCTTATAATCAGTAACTATAAGTTTTACATTGTAACAGCTGTCGGATGCATAAAAAACATGGTGTGGATTAGGCAGATTTGAATATTGATTTGGTTCAAATTCCCAATACCAGTTTACTATAGTTGACTGCTGACTGTAGGATGAATCCTGGAAATCAACTGCATTGCTGCAGAATGGCATTGTATAACTAAAGTTTGCGGTCGGATTGCCAAAAACCTGTATAGGCAATTGTATGGAATCCATACAACCACTTGCTGAAG
The DNA here is from genome assembly GCA_964495865.1 of uncultured Lentimicrobiaceae bacterium. Taxonomy (GTDB): domain Bacteria; phylum Bacteroidota; class Bacteroidia; order Bacteroidales; family UBA4417; genus UBA4417. The sequence goes on along the minus strand of CAZBZA010000114.1, from coordinate 3,929 downwards.
TAACCGTTAAAGTAACATAATACAGGCCGTTGTTCGAAAATGTCCAGGCCGGATTCTGAAGGTTTGACGTGTCGGACGAGGTTGATGAAACTCCAAAATCCCAGTGCCAGCTAATTATTGGTTCTCCATTCACAACAAAGGATTCATCAGTAAACTGAACAGGCGTATTCAGACAGCCAAATGTGGAGTAACTGAACAAGGCATCAGGCTTTGGATTTATTGTTACCTGGTAGATTTTCTGATTAGAACAACCTGCTGTATCAGTTATTTCTAATACAACTGTATAGATACCTGGAGAGTTATAATTATGTTGCGGATCCATAACTGCCGAATGCGGTGATCCATCGCCGAAATCCCAGTCAAAAGTCTGAACAGCCGGAATATTTGTTGTAACAGCATTTACCGTAAATTGGGTGGTCTCCTCAAAACAAGTATTCGCCCACGAAAAATCAACTAAAGGGATTGGATTGATCAATACCTCATCTTCAAATGTATTTGTACATCCGCTGGAGTTGGTTACCACAAGAGTGACCGTATATGTTCCTGAATTTATGTAGATATGAACAGGGTTTTCCTGAACAGATGTATTAGCAGTACCTGAAGCCGGATCGCCAAAGTTCCAGTTGTAACCTGCAATAGCGGTTCCTCCATTGTTCGTGGATTGATTAATGAAGTTTACAGGTTCATCTTCGCAGCTGCCGCTGTATCCGTATATTGCCAGTGGGCTTCCGGTTATCGTAACTGGTTGAGTGGTATTGTCCTCACATCCTCCATCTGTATATATCTGCAATGAAACTAAATAGTTGCCTTGGTTAACATAAATATGACTAACATCGGGATTGGATGGCGCAAAAATGGTTGTATCGTTTCCATCACCAAAATCCCAGTGCCATGATGTAATATTGCCTCCTGTCGGATTCGAGAGATCATCGAAAGTAACAGGAAATCCTGCACATTGCTGCTCCGATGGCTGAAACATTGCAACGGGAGGTGTGGTAATAATAATAATATGCGTAATAGAATTGGTGCATCCGTCGGTTCCGGTGATGAGTAATGTTACCGAAAAGGTTCCTGATGAAGTAAAAATGTGAGCCGGATCAGGTTCTGCCGAAGTAGTGCCATCGCCAAAATCCCAAAGCCATTCGCTGGTTCCGGCAAGGTTTACAAAGGTTGAACTTACGAATAGTGTGGTATCGCCGGAGCAGCTTTCGTTTACCGAAAAATCAACAACAGGCAACGGATTTACATTAACCTGATGAAAAACAGTGTCCATACAACCGCTGCTGTTGGTAACAATAAGCCTTACTGTAAATGTTGCTGCTGCTGCTGAAAATGTATGAGCCGGATTTTGCTGAGCGGATTGATTGGCCGTTCCTGTAGTTGGATCGCCAAAATCCCAGAGCCAATCTGTTAGAATTCCGGTACCACTTTGCGAAATATCATCAAACTGAACTGGAATATTTATACAGTTCGATGAGAATATAAATTCAGCAAGAGGATTGGGTGCTACCACCACATTTTTGGCAATAGTGGCCGTACAGTTATCATTTGATGTTACCGTCAGCGAAGCGATAAATGTACCATAGTTCGAATAAGTATGCGAAACATCGGGATTTCCGTTGTTGGTAACTACCAATGTATCTCCATCGCCAAAAGCCCAGGTCCAGTTAACAATATAGCCTGTGGATGTTGAAGCCAGGCTGGTGAACTGTATGGCTGACTGGCGGCATGCCGGTTCACTGAAATCGAAATTTGAGATGGGCTGAGGTACAATGGTTATCGGTTTGGTAATTGTGTTTGTGCAACCTGCTGTATCCGTTACCGTTAGTGTTACACTATAGGTTCCCATAGTTGAGTAAGAATGTGTCGGAGCCTGAAGGGTGGACGTAAATCCGTCGCCAAATATCCAGTTCCATGTTGCAATGGCAGACAGATTCATCACCGCCGGATCAGGCTGAAAAAGTACATCTGCATTCTCACAGTTACTTTGTGTGGTAAAATCAACAGGTGGTTTTGCAATAATAACAATTGTTCTAACTACTGTATCCATACAGCCGTTTGCAGTAACAATAATCAGTTTAACATTGAATGCTCCGGTTGATGAGAACTGGTGGGTAGGGTTCTGCAACGTTGAGGTGTTGTTAATACCCGTCACTTGATCATCAAAGTTCCAGTTCCATTGCGAAATATTCCCTCCTCCGTTGTTCTGCGAAAGATCAGTAAACCCTACCATGTTGTTTTCGCATGCAGGTGGAACAAAATCAAAGTTTGCAACAGGTTTGGTATCTATTGTCAATACCTGGGTTTCCATATTGGTACAACTATCTGAGGCTTTGATGGTAAGGGAAACATTGTAGGTTCCAGCTATTGAATACGTATGTTCAACATTTGGATTATCCGGATGCAAAACAACCTGAGTTGTACCATCGCCAAAATCCCATTCCCATCGTACAATATATCCTTGAGTAGTTGATGTCTGTTCGTTAAAATAGGTTGCAGAACCTGCACAGTTTATCGTTCCTGCATCAAAATGAGCTATTGGCAATGGATTGATTGTGATGGTATGTGAAATTGAGTTCTCACATCCTGTAGTATCAGTAATAAGCAAAGTTACAGTGTATGTCCCGGGAGATTCAAAGAGGTGAGCGGTATTTCTGTCGTCTGAAGTAATTCCATCGCCAAAATCCCAGTTCCAGAAAGCTATTGAGTTAACATTTACAACAGAAGTGTCAGGATCAAAATATACAAGTTCGTTGAGGCAGGTTTTGCTATATGTAAAATCAACCGGTGGAGCCTGGTGAATAAACACCTCTTTGATAATGGTATCATTACAATTATTGAAATTCTTGATGATCAGTCTAACATTATAAGTTTTATCTCCCAGGCTGAAAATATGAGTCGGATCTTTCAGCGTTGATGTATTATTAATACCTGTACCCGGATCATCAAAATTCCAGTTCCATGATATCACATTCCCGGCTCCGTTAGGATATGAAGCATCGGTAAATTCCACTATAGTATTTTCGCAGGGGTGATAATAATGGAAATTGGCGATTGGCGCAGGCAGCAAAGTTACCGAGGTTGTAAATTCATCAATGCATCCGTGTGAATTCAAAACAGAAAGTGTAACTGGGTATGTTCCGGGATTTTCAAACACTTTGAAAGTGTTGGGATTCGCCGGGAAGAAAATAGTATCAGCAGGACTGCCATCGCCAAAATTCCAGATCCATTGTTTGATATATCCACTTACGGCAACTGATAGATCCTCAAAGAAAATGGATGATCCGGAACAGGCTGGCGTGGTGAAGGTGAAATACGAAACCGGAGGCTGGCTTAGAGTCAATGACATATTATCAGTAACACTATTGTTACATTGGTCTGTAATTGTAAGAGTGAGTACTACAATCCCCAGGTTCATATCGGCCGGACTCGGGAAATAGGTAGGGTTTAATTGGTACTGACTACTGAATGATCCGGTTCCGGAAGTTGTCCATGTAAAATTTATACCAAATTGTGAACTGGCATATTCAAGTGAATAAGGCAGCAAACCACATAAAGTGTCGTTTGGGCCGGCTTCGGCAGTGGGTATTTCTACAAACACTGTTACACTATTTGTAAACACAATTTGATCAGGATTGCAAGTATTGTCAGTCTGCATTAACCTGTAATTAGTCGTTGCAAATAGTTGTAAAGGAGTATAAGTGAGTAAGGTAGCTCCAGCGATGCTGGTCCAAGGTCCGTTGCCAGTTTGTTGCTGCCACTGGTAACCGAAATTTCCGCTTCCTCCGGTTGCAGGAGTTGCCACAAGTTGAACCGGTGAACCACCAAAGCATATCGATTGGTCAGGCACTAAAGTTCCGGCAACCAGCTGATCGTAAACGGTAACAGTAATAGTATTGGTGTACACAATATGAATGGGAACGCAATAA
>CAZBZA010000113.1:0-9112 GCA_964495865.1 uncultured Lentimicrobiaceae bacterium | reverse complement strand
TTGAACGCCGCAGGCATTGAACCCTTGAACAAATTTCCCTTTCCCAAACCCATTTAACATCTTTTAGTTTTAACACTTATTTTATTTCCATACTTTTGCGAAAATAATCAAAACCTTATATGAAAAAATACATTTTACTTTCTGTTATCATGGTATTGGTGGCAGGTATTTCCTCACAGTCGTATGCTCAAAAGAAGGAAAAGAAAAAGAAAGGCAGCAAGACCGAAACTGTTGCAGCCACTCCAGCTTTTGCCAATAATAACGATACCGTGAGTTATATTATTGGTGCCGACATAGCCCGCAGTTTCGCGAAAAATTCGCTTGAGCTCAACAAAGAAATGGTGTTCAAAGGATTTTCGGATGCCCAGGCTAAAGCGGATACCATTTTTTCGGAGGAACAGGTAGGACAAATTATGATGGCCTGGCAACAGGAAATGACAGCCAAAAAAACAGCTCTTGCAGAGCAGGAAATGGCTAAGAACCTGAAACTTGGCGACGACTATCTTGCTGCAAATAAGCTCAATGCAGGTGTTATTGAAACAGCCAGCGGCTTGCAGTATAAAGTTATCAAAGCAGGCGAAGGTGAATCACCCGACGATAACGATATGGTTGAAGTTCACTACACAGGCACATTGGTTGACGGTACTGTTTTTGATTCATCGCGCGAAAGAGGCGAATCAATTGAATTTCCGGTTAACGGTGTAATACCTGGCTGGACAGAAGCCCTGAAGCTGATGAAACCAGGTGCTCAGTATATGCTTTATATCCCTTCGAAACTTGCTTACGGCGATAAAAAAACCGGCCCTATTCCTGAAGGATCAACACTGATTTTTGACGTGGAACTGATAAAGTTTGAAAAGAAATAGTGAATAGAAAATGGTAATGAGGAATAGATGGTTAGACGTTTATTGGATGTCAGCCAATCTATATTTCAGAATTCAAAAATACCTTGTAACATTGCACTAAAATCCCGGAGTTGTTCCACCAACAACTCCGGGATTTTAAATTTCCATTAAACTCACTCAAACGATTACTCTGTCTGGCTGATCGAGAATGTCCATGCATATTTACACGGCGGCATCTTTTGTAACGAAGCCGGAATTGTAATCACGGTCTCACCGTTTACTGTTTTCCATTTCAGTGCCTTCTTTTCGCCAAGCAAATGAATAGTCGCATTTTTTGCTGGTTTAATGCCTTTAACTTTTACTACAGGAGGCAGATTTGTTTCTTCTTTTCCAGCCAGGTAAATTGCATTAACGCGTTTGTCCTTATTTTGCGTGAAGCAGATATTTTTTTCCTTGTAAGGCGAAATGGGTCTGGTAGCGTATATGGCATCGCCGTTCACTTTCATCCATTCACCGATTTCTTTCATTCGTGTGTAAGCTACGGTATCATAATCACCAAGTGGGCTGGGGCCGACATTGAGCAGGTAATTTCCACCTTTGGCAACAATATCAACAAGGTAATGGATAATTGTTTCGGTTGGTTTGTAAATATCACCTGGAACATACGACCATGATGAAGCCATAGTCATGCAGGTTTCCCATGGGTAATCGAGAGGAACAGCGGGTATATGCTGTTCAGGAGTGCGGTAATTTTCGAATTCGCCGGTAACCGAACGATCAACTACGATAAGGCCAGGCTGCAGTTTCCGTCCCATAGCCGAAATTTTTGCCATATCAATATCCTGATCATATGGAATAGTTTTCTGCCAGTCGATATTAGGATCGATAGATTGATGTGGCCTTACCCAGCCACCGTCGAGCCAGAGGATATCAACTTTCCCGTAGTTGGTTAGTAATTCTTCTATCTGGTTGTAAGTAAAGTCTTTATATTGTTCCCATCGCTCCGGGTAACGTTTGGGATCGTAGTTAACATTCCTGTCTTTTGGCGGGAAATAAGGCCACCAGTACGAATCGCAATGCCAGTCGGGTTTGGAGAAATAAGTCCCGATTTCGAAACCCTGTTTCCTGAAAGCATCAGTAGTTGCCTTGCCAATGTCCGCTTTAGGGTTGGTATGAAAAGGCGTATTCGGACTCGTAATTTTATAGTCGGTGTATTTACTGTCGTACATACAAAAACCATCATGATGCTTAAAAGTAAGGATCATGTATTTGAAACCTGCGTCCTTGGCGGCAGTAGCCCATTTATCGGGATTGAAATTTACCGGGTTAAATGTTTTCTGCAAATCCTCATACGCTTTCAGGTAGGTAAAATAATCTTTCGAAAACTCTCCGCGGCGTTGTGTCCATCCTTCGTCCTCGGGGCAAATGCTCCACGATTCCACCACACCCCACTGGCTGTATGTTCCCCAATGCATAAAAATACCAAATTTCATATCCTGCCATTCCTCAATATTTTTAACTACAAGCGGATCGGCGGGAGTGATATAAGGAGCTTCTGCTTCCTGGGCTAATGTGGTTAATCCAAAGGCTGACATGGCCAGGATAAGTAAAAATTTCTTTTTCATGTTTTTCGGATTAAGTTTATAAGTGTTATCTATTCAGTGTATTACGATTTAATCTAATTACGATTTTTATCAGGAACGTAATTTTGAAAGATGATGTTTCTGCGCCCTGAAACCATAAAATGCTATTACAATAAAACTGATCAGCGGAAGCACAAATGAAAAATTTACCGCCGGTAAACCTGCAACTGTTCCGAGGTCGATAATTGCTCCCTGCAAAGGTGGCATTAACGCACCACCTACTATAGCCATTACAAGCCCGGCTGCACCGAGAGTTGCATCTTCACCTATTCCTTCGAGTGCAATTCCGTATATGGTTGGGAACATCAGCGACATAAATGCGGAGGTGGCGATAAGGCAATACAAACCGCCCATACCGACAATATAAATAGTTCCAAGCGTAGTTATCATGCCGCCGACAGCAAAAATGGTAAGCAACTTACGCGAATTCACATATTTCATCAGGAAAGTACTTATAAACCTGCTCGAAAGGAACAATACCATTGCTATGATATTATACTGCTGGGCAGTTGCTTTTGGGATACCAAGGTTTTCGGCGTACTGGATAATAAAAGTCCAGCACATAATTTGGGCGGCAACATAAAACATCTGGGCAATAACACCTTCGCGGTAAGAAGCGTTTTTCAAAAGCCTCCGGAACATATCACCGGTGTTTGAGGTATGATCAGCTTTGGCGCTTTTCGGCATTTTTACTACCAGTATCAGGATGAACATCAATATCACTACAAATCCAAGAATCACGTATGGGTTCCTGATTATTGCCAGGTCGTGGGTGCGTATGCCTGCTTTTTCGGCAGCGTCCAATGTGGGAAAAATCAACTCGCCGGCAGTATTTCTGGCTTCCGAATGCAACGATGTTAAAATATAATTTGACGCAATAAACATACCCAGCAACGAACCCATGGGATTGAAAGCCTGCGCCAGGTTCAACCGGCGTGTAGCAGTTTCGGGATCGCCCATCGAAAGGATAAATGGATTGGCAGTGGTTTCCAGAAATGCAAGTCCAAATGTAAGTATGTAAAGCGAAAGCAGAAAAAAGCCGAAAACCTCGTATTGTGCAGCAGGGTAAAAAAGCAATGCTCCAATAGCATACAAGGCTAATCCGATTAAAATACCTACTTTATAACTGTAACGTTTTACAAAAAGAGCAGCAGGTATGGCCATAGTTGCATAGCCGCCATAAAAAGCGAATTGTATTAAAGCAGCTTTTGCATTGGATGTTTCCATAATAGTTTTAAAAGCAGCTACCAGCGGATTGGTAATATCATTGGCAAATCCCCACAGCGAAAACAGGCTGGTAATTATTATAAACGGAATAATATACTTTTTTTCGACAACTTTCTTTTTCAAATGCATGTAGTCTGATTATTAGTGGGTTTATAGTAGATTGCCTGTATTAAAAGTTGTTTTTTCTTCTGATTTTGATTTGCATGGCACCTTCAACAGGAGTATCAGAAACCAGGATAATGTATCCACCGCCGCCTGCTCCGGAGAGTTTCCAGCCCCAGACTCTATCTTTATAAATATCAATAGTATGAAGGATATCCGCATCAACCATATTTGGAAACATAGTAATCTGTGCTTCAAATGAGCGCCGGAATGCATTTCCGAATGCCTGAATATCTTTTTTCTGAATGGCTTCCCAGCAGTCCTCAGTAGCATCAGCAAGGGCTTTGGCGCCGGCCGGCGTTATATTTGTGTTTTCGAGCGGGCTGTATGAGCTAACGCGTGGACCTAAGGTAACGAGGTAAAGTCTTTTTTCGAGCCAGGTAAGTACGCCTTCGTCGTGGACTGTATTTATTTTGGCAGGCCAGTAACTTCCATCATAATCCAATTTGTTTAAACCGGGAAATACAATTCCAAGTGAATCCTGCGAGCCCGAAACATGCTTGGTTCCTGGCGGATTCTCGAAGCTGAAAAGCATACGTGCCAGGTGTTCCGCATCTCCATGAGGAATTTCGTTGCGCCAGAGTTCAATAGCTTTGCGGCGAGTGCTCGACGACATACCGCTGCGATCGTTAAATTCAATGGTTGGTTCAATGCTGATGGTGAGTACTGAACCCGGATGATGAACGGACACATAAGGTTGATCGAGCCATCCGCCGGCAAGGTCGATACGGAAAGGAATGGTGCATTCGGTGCGCAGGGTGGTGGTGGAACGAACCGGCAGATCGGCATGTGGAATACGTTTAAGGATATGATATTCAATACCCATTTCCTCGCAAAGGGCCTGTTTCGAAGGGGTATGCCCATCTTCGTTTACAACGAAAACATCAGGCATCACATCACGTAATTCTTTTTGAAAATCGATATAACCCCAGCCTGAGTTCACCAAACATTGTTTTACACAGGCAAGTGAATCGATCATGTATTTACGCTCATCCTGCGTATTTACAGGGTAGCGACCTTTAAGATGATGAACATTTTCGTCGGCACCAATGCTTACATACAACTCGCCATACGTGGCAGCCTCCTGCATAAAAGCAATATGACCGCTGTGCAATAAATCGAAACAACCAGTAACGAATACTTTTCTCTTTGGATTTGATTTAACAGAATGATTCATCTCAGTATGAAAAACTTCAGTCATTTCTACAGGCCTGATGTTTAAAGATAAATCAGCAGTTACATAATTCAACAATTTCTCAGCATCTGTATCACTCGTTATTTCGGTATAAATATAAACGGATCCATATCCTTCAAAAACTCTGACACATTTTAAACCAGGAAATGAATTGTTTAGAATGTTGTTATTCAGTAGTTTATCAAAGGATTTGTCATCAAAGCTATCAGGAACAGCAAACGTGAAAGCTTTCCGCGAAATATTTTCACTTTCTTTTCCGGAATTTTTAAAACTTCCGCGCAAAATTAGCCCGGCCCACCATTCATTTTCTTTCCGTTCTTGTATAGGTTCCTGCATCGGATCGGTAAGTTTCCACCATTCGCGGGTAGTTTTATCGGTGCCCATAGCATTCATATCACTCTGAAAATCAGTGCCACTATAAACCATATGGCTGAAAAGTATACCATCGTGCAGAAATATCGAATAATCGCTGATATTCGAACGGTGAATACGTTCGAGCACACCCGGGAACGTATTGTTATGCAAGGCAACGTATTGTTCTTCGAATTCTTTCTTAAGTCCGATGATGCTGCCTGTGGTAAGCTGTTTGTCAGGATTCATATGCCCGATAGTATTGATTCTATTAAAAAATGCTTTGATTTTCTTCAAAAGTAAGAAGAATAGATAAATAAAGAAACCGGCAAATTGTGTTGGTTAATACCTTCAAGTGTGTTTAATCCCTTGAAGGTTGAGTTTTATTGAAGTATTTTGAGGAAATCTATCCGTACATCGGGCCGAAATTTGCACAAGCCCTGTAGTCAGCTCCTTCGGAATCAGCTGTGCCGAAAGCACTCCAGGCATTCGGCCTGAAAATTTCGTCAGTAACATTATGCATGCAAACCGGAATCCTGAGAATGGCTGCCATAGTGATTAAATCGGCACCGATATGCCCGTAACTTATTGCACCATGGTTGGCGCCCCAGTTTGCCATTACTGAATATACATCTTTAAAAGCTCCTTCACCGGTTAGTTTGGGCGCAAACCAGGTTGTTGGCCAGGTTGGGTTGGTGCGCTCAGTCAGCTGGAGGTTAATATCTTCCGGCAAGTCAACAGTCCAACCTTCGGCAAGCTGCAACACTGGTCCAAGTCCTTTAATCAGATTAACGCGGCTCATAGTAACCGGCATACCGCCCCGGGTAAGGAATTCGCTCGAATAGCCTCCACCCCTGAAATACTCGTAAACAGCCGATGGCCAGGAGGTTGCTTTGAGGCATTCGCTGGCTTCGCTTTCGCTGATTTCCCAGAAAGGTTTAACAACCGGGTTTCCATTTTCATTTTGTCTTCCTGAAAAATCAAGTGCCGAAGCTCCGGAATTAATGAGGTGTATGAGCCCGTTAGCCGCAGTTCCTTCAAGGGTTTTGCCTGTAACGCGTTTCACTGCATCCGGACTCCAGTAGGTTCGTACATCGCTGAACATCTGAGCCGTGTTGGTAAGCAAATGCCCGAAAAGCATAGCCACACCGTTAAGAGCATCGTTTTCCGTTGCCAGCAGGTAAGGCTGGCGGGTGCCGCTCCAGTCGAAGCTTGAATTAAGTATTGCTTCCATGTAGTCGCCATTCGGGCGGTGATCCGTCCATTGGCGCTGCCCCTGAAAACCAGCGAGTATTGCATTGTGTCCGAGTGCTTCTTCGCCAAAACCTGCATCGGCAAGTTTCTGATTTCCAACCATCAGGTCGCGGGCGATGAGGCTCATTTTAACGACATCTTCCCATATACGGTCTTTTTCTGCCTGCGGACGGATAACTTTATTTTCGTCGCGACCTTCAACGCAGTTTTTTCGTGTCCATTCGAGTGCAAGTTTGAATTCGTCCTTATCATAAATACCTTCCTCAATCCTGCGGTTGAACTCGCTCATATCAATATATTCGTTGCGCATACCGAGATAATCCTGGAAAAATGACGGATCAACAACCGATCCTGCTATTCCCATAGAAACGGAACCCATGGAGAGGTAGGATTTACCTTTCATATAAGCAACGCCAAGAGCTGCTTTGGTGAAGCGTAGAATTTTAGTTTTTACATCATCGGGAATAGATGTATCCCCGGCATCCTGAACGTCGTAGCCATAAATACCAAATGCAGGCAAGCCTTTCTGCGCATGACCTGCAAGAACAGCTGCAAGGAAAACCGCTCCCGGGCGTTCCGTTCCGTTAAAACCCCAAACTGCTTTTGGAATCAAAGGATCAGTATCCATAACTTCAGTGCCATAGCACCAGCAAGGGCTAACGGTGAGAGAAACGCCAACACCTTCGCGGGCGAATTTTTCAGCACAATCGGCGGCTTCGGCAACTCCACCTATACACGTATCGGCAATTATGCATTGCACTGGCGATCCGTCAGGATAAAAAAGATTTGCTGTAATTAGCTCAGCCGCTGACCGGGCCATGAGCATAGTTTGTTGTTCGAGTGATTCGCGAACGCCTTTGCGGCGGCCGTCAATGGTAGGGCGAATGCCCACTTTGGGGAAAGATCCTTTTAACCGGTTCATTGGAATGGAAATGTAAGTTATTCAATCTATTGTATTGTAAACGAATGCTTTTCAATATTCCTATGAGGCTGGTTTGCTGGAAAAAGTGTACTTAAACGGAAAATTTTTTCATAAATTTATCCGTTTCACACAATTGCTCGTCGGTTAAACGAACAGCCTGGTTGTTGCTGCGCATTATAATGCCGCAAGCCAGCTCAAAGAAAAGTGCTTTTTGTATTACATCATCAAAGTTTTTGCCTACAACCACCTGCCCATGATTCTGCAACACCACCAGATCATGTGTTTTGATTGATTCGGTAACTTTTTTGCCTAATTCAGGCGAACCGGGGCATATGTAGGGCAACATATCAATTTTACCAACATAGGCAGGAATTTCATTGATGACATTAAAGTTACGGGGTGGATCGGGAAGACAAGCCAGAGTAGTTGCATACAGGGATTGAAAATGAAGAATTACATTCACATCTTTCCGCTGCCGCATAATACCGAAATGAAAACCGCTGTCCATGGAAGGACTTACATTGTTTATGATCATACCATCTGCCAGCCTGCTGATACAAACCTGGTCCTTGGTTATATATGGAAGCCACGACCCTGTTTGGGAAATAAGCATGATTTCGTCATTCAGTCGCCACGACATATTGCCGCTGCTGCATAGCAACAGTTGATGCGTGCCTGTACGATGGGCTGCTTCTACAAAAGTTTTCAGATGACTGTCAGTAACTAAAGGCATTTTGATTTGGGATTTACCGCCGGCAAATTGTCGGACAAGTTTAGGAAAAATTTGGTTTAAATTAACAATCTTTCAAAAAAAAGTTATTAATTGTGTTTAGTTCTTGTTGTAAACTAAAAAGTTGTCAAAAGTACTATATTGGAGGAGCTATCCGTTGCGGAAATGAAAATATTTTTTGCTGCCGGCAAACAAGTTCAGCCGGACTTTTGATATTAAATCAAAATGCTTGTAATACACATCTTTTCAGTGTATTACAAGCATTTTTAAACAGGGAAAAAGAGTGATGTTTTTGAGAAGTATAAATAAGGCAGTCTTCGTTTTACGCCGTCACTACTAAACCGGGAACTACAATTTACTTATTTTGCACGCATAACCGCCACCGGCAGCAAGTTTCAGGTTAAGGACACTTTTATTGGTAACAGAAAAAGTTTCCGTAGCGTAGTCTTCCGCCCGGCGGTCAACATTTAGACCGTCTTTGTAAATTGTTACGGAGTATTGTCCTTCTTCCAGGAAACTGAGCGGGATATCAAAATTACGGGCCGAAAAATCTGTCATTGATCCAAGATACCAGTCGTTGCCACTTTTCCGGGCTACCGTAACGTAATGACTTATTGAAGCGTTTAAACACACGGTTTCGTCCCAGGTTACAGGAACTTTTGAAATAAACGACAGGCATTCCGGTTCTTTCAGATAATTTGTCGGGTTGTCGCACAGCATCTGCAAAGGGCTTTCAAAAATGATGTATTTCGCCAGTTCGTGGCAGCGGGTTCCCATGCTCAT
>CAZBZA010000112.1:0-9139 GCA_964495865.1 uncultured Lentimicrobiaceae bacterium | reverse complement strand
CGTTCCTTGCTGATAATTACCTGTTCGGTAGTCGGGCGGTTAAGCTTAAGGATCAGCCTGTTATTAAAATAATGTTCAATTTCGAGAATACTTTGTTTCGAAAGCAAAAACTGCCGGTTAGCTCTGAAAAAAACTGCCGGGTCGAGTTGTTCCTGCAGATCTTCCATTTTTAAATCGATAATTAAGCTTTTGCCATCGTTCAACTGTGCATATAAAAGGCTGTTGGCAATATAAAAAAACGAAACAGCATCCACATGAAGTGGCAGAAGTTTATCCTTATAGCTAACCAGGAAACTGCGCCGATAGCCTTTCCTGTAAATCGGATTTTCTTTTGTGATAGCCGAAACCTGCCTGCCCGTGCTAATTGTCTGATTCCGGAATTTTGCCAGGCTAAAAACCAATGCTTCTATATCAATAGGTTTAAGAAGGTAGTCGATGCTGTTATGTTTAAAAGCCTGTATGGCATATTCGTCGTAAGCTGTGGTAAAGATAATGGGTGACTGTATGTCGGTATTTTCAAAAATCCCGAACGAAAGGCCATCGGCAATCTGAATATCCGAAATTATAAGGTCAGGATGCGTGTTTGCGCCAAACCATTCGCATGCCGATTTAATGCTTTCGAGCACGGCAATTACTTCAATGGAGCTGTCGGCTTTTTTCAGAAGCGATTTCAGGTGGCTCGATGCCGCAATTTCATCTTCAATTATTACGCAACGTATCATGAAACCGGTATTAAAGGCAGGCGGACTTCGAAAGTTCCGTTTTGGTTATTTATTTCAATGGATTTTCCGCTCAACAGCTTGAATCGTTCATCAAGGTTCACCAATCCGATGCCTGAACTTTCTTTTCTGATTTTTTCCTGAATATCATTCCTGAAAATCAAAACCTGGTCGGCAGGATCAATTACTATTGAAATATGAAGCGGCAATTCGCTGGTAATTATATTGTGTTTTATAGCGTTTTCGATTAGCAACTGAACGCACATGGGAGGAAGCTGCCAGTTGTCGCCTGCATTATTTGTCATCGTATAACTTACATTCGACCCATACCGGATCGAAACCAGGTGCATGTAAGCATCGGCAAGTTCCAGTTCTTTGGCAAGAGGTATCAGGCTGCGTTTTTGCATTTCGAGCGATGAGCGCAGAACTGACGAGAGGCGGGTAAGATACAGCTGGCTTCTTTCGGTATCTTCGTTTATCAGCCAGCTTAGCGTATTGAGTGTATTGAAGAAAAAATGCGGGTTCAATTGGTTTCGCAGCACCTCGATCTGCGATTTGAGGTTTTGTTGTTTCAAAGCTTCATTTTCCTGGAAAAGGAGTTGTTTGTTTTCCTGAAGCCGGATAAAATTACTCAGGAAAATACATGAAATCAGCAAAAGGATACCGCGGGTTACTACTGAGCCAATAATGTGCGAAATATCACCGACCCAGATGCTGCTGATTGCAAGGATTGTGATATTAAACAGGAAATAAATAAGCGCTGCTTTTGCCAGAGTTTTCAGGCTGCCGGACTTACGGATACTGAAAGGCCTGCTGTCTTTGTTCAGTAAGCTGATGAGTAAAAAAGCAAAAGCAAATGAAATGATAATCTGAGCAAGTAAATCGAATCCCAACGCACCGGGGGCATGCACTTCACCCAGTTGGGGCAGGTCGTCCGGGGAGTGCTGGTCCATACGGCGCAACCCAATATCGATGATCGGGAAATTGGCCAGCAGACTCAAAAGGGCTGAGGCTTTTAGCGTAAAACTGTTGTTGGATTTCTCTTTCAAAATTATGTTTCAGTAGGAATTGAGCCGGCAAATGTAGTAAAATTACATGTGGGGGATTTGATTTTGTAGATGTTATCATTTGGATTATCCAATATAAACTGTCATAGACAAACTTACCGCCTTGATAAATGATAGCTCCCTGGTCCGACTGATAACCAGGATTTCAGATCTTTGGTTGTTGCAAAATGAATAACCCGGATCGAAAAAAAAGTATATTTGTTCAGTGTTTAAGCGGTATTTAAATGGTTTTTAATAATAGAGCATTTTTCAAACAATCATCTATCCCGGAATACAAGTATAATAAATTGAAAATTAACAGGGTGTACAATGTGTTGATCAGTGATTAACGGATTCAGTAGTAGTTTTCGACACGTTATGCCAATTGCAGGAAAACCAACGTGATAAGTAATATTCTATCAAAGTATTCGTTGTTAAGACAACAAAAAAAATATCTATTATGAAAAAAGTAATTTTAATTATCCTCACAATTACATCATTAACAGTTTCTGGACAAAATCACCTTTTTGGAGTAAAAGGTGGAGTTAACATTACAAATGACAAATTTAATGATGATCCTATTCATATTGAGACTAAAAACACTATTAGCTACATAAGAGGCCTGACTTATGAATATTTATTAAATAAGCACTTTTCGATAGGGGCAGAGTTATTATACGAACAGCGGGGATGGAATGTTGATGTGCCTACTTATGATGAATCCGGAAATCCCGGGAAAACATTAACGAATAAACAAGATTTTACTTATTTATCACTGCCGTTAAAAGTTGGATACACCATCGGAGGTAAACTTTATGGGTTTATGAATCTTGGCGTTATTCCTGCAAGGTTATTAAGCTGTAATGTCACACATCCAATAGAAAATGGTGGCGCAGTTTATGATGCTTACTCTTACTTTAAGAATTATGACATTGCTGCACTTGCAGAGCTTGGTGGAGGGTATAAAATTAAAGACAGAATACGATTATTCTCGTCTTTTACTTTTCAACAAAGTTTAATGACTGCAAGCGTGCCTCAGGATGAATATTCTTTAGAACTTACTCATTACGGAATGTCATTGGCAATTGGGATTAAATACAGCATTGGGAAATAACAACTTGCTTTAACAAACGCATTGCAAACACAGGTTCGTCTGCTTCTTGAACATTTTTAAATTCTTTACATACTTTTGTAATGGCTGACAATTGAGCAATAATTTAGCTCCACACCGCGCCAAGCCCCAAACCATCTTGCAACAGCTTAAAAGACACAACAAAACCGGCTAACAAATACATGCTATGAAACGACTTTTAGTTACAATTCTTACATTTCTCACTTGTTATACCTACGGACAGGACAAATATAATTATATTAATTTCAACAAGTTAACAGAAGTTAAAGGGACAGAATATGTAATTGCCACAATTGAGAATCGTGGCAAAATGGAAACTAACAGCAAATACCTGCTTTTTATTAACACGCTCAACGGGAGTACTAAACAGATTGACTTTCCTAAAGATGCGTACATCGAAAAAATGGAACAGATCAAAATTGACAGCTTAGGAATTAACATAATATTTGTCGCCGCAAAAACAATTAACCTGGACAATAATAAAGGTATTGACTGGAACGATCCGCAACAAATCATTATCCTATCAACTGACGGACAGAAAAAAACACAGCTCACCGATGACAAATTTTTTGTGCGCACATGGCTGATCAATAAACACACCGGCGCCATTGTTATCACTGGTTATTACGACACAAATAACAATGGGAAATACGACAAAACTGATAAAAATGAAATCTTAATTTACGACTTGAAAACGTTGAAATTAACAGGAAAAATATAAAGGAAATCTCTTACATAAAGCGAAACAATCATTCATACACATGCCTGGCCTCTTTCATAAATCTGTGCGAATAACTGCTTCACCCGATTCCATACCAATAGTACCTGATTGGTTGCAAAAGCAATTATGCAATTCTCAGCGGCTTTAGTTTTGGTTAATAAACAGAATGTAGTTGGAGGTATTCTAGTAATCCGCACAACGACAATGATTTACATCAATTATCGAGAATTTTTAACCTTTTGTACAAAATACAAACTAGCCTTTTGGATTATGAGATATATCACAACTCTGATTTTATTGATTGGACTGCAAATGAATACTTTTTCGCAAATTACACCTTCGATTTATGCAGGATTAGGACGGGGCACAAATTTAGGCGGAACGGTTGGCATTGGTACTGAGCTTAGATACAAGATGGTTTCACTCAATTGTGCAATAGGTAGTTGGATTGATGAGTTTCCTTCTCATACAGGAGCTCAATCACGATTTGACTATGATTTAGGATTAAAGATATACTCAAAGTATGGATTGTTCTTAGGCACAAATTATGGTATAATAGGAGAAGCTTTATATACCAAAGAAGGTCAGGATATAATGCACTTTGAAAAAACTCATGGATTTTCATTTACTTTAGGTTATAGACGGAATATTTATAAGAATGTTTTTGGAATGGTTTACATAGGTTTAACATCAAATAAGAATGAAAATACATTTACTTTATTCGATGATAAAACTTTTTTTCCACGGCTCGGGGTAATCGTAGGATATGACTTTAAAAAGATAGATTAATCAAGAGAGTGAAAATAAATATCTATCTAATAAATCGCTATAACAAATATGTGTTTGAGTGTGTGTCGAAACATTTGAAATACATACATACATTTGCGTTTGCTTACAATTGAGCAACATTTCTCTCCCCGTGGTGGTAGATATTTGCTAAATTTGTATAATGAGTCGCAATTATAAATTTCAGAAACCAGAAGGGGCCTGTTTTGCATGTTTTGTGGTAGCAAGGTTCATATAACCGCACGAATGGATTACCTTCGGTGAGAAGAGTTCGCGCGGTAGCGGGGTCATTACTAAAAATATCTTATGGAAAATCATTATGAAATTGAAATTGAACTTCGGACCAAAATAAAGATTTGGTTTTGGATTTCTTGAAACAACAGCCTGAATGCAAACCAAATGCATCAGGGCTGAAACAAACTGTTGTCTTTCGAACATGTGGCCTGGATTGGGGTAATAAGAAAAAAGCCACATCTACAAATCAGCAATATTGGGTAAATGCAATTTTGCATGAACTGGAGGAAGAAGGACTGCTTGCACAGGATATACAAAGTAACCGATGGCGATTGTTAAAATAAAAAATCACTTTCCCTGATTCACGAATCAAATAAAGAGTTATAAATCAATTCATTTTAAAATAATGGTAAAAACAAGGAATTTTTTCGCAGTAATGATGCTTATCGGAAGCATAGCCTTATTTAGTACTTCGTGTAGCAAGGATGACAAGAAACAAGCTGATGATCAGGGCCAAACCTTTACCGATCCCCGCGACGGTAAGGTTTACAAAATAGTTACTATAGGTAATCAAACCTGGTTTGCTGAAAATCTTAACTATACAACAGGCATCGAAAATATTACAGATGCCGTGGAGTGGGAAAGTATGTTTGGCGGTTCGTTTACCATACCACATGAGGAGCGTGCCGCGTGGTGTTATTATGATAACAATAAAGCCAATGGCGATATTTACGGCGCATTGTATACCCATGCAGGAGCTCTTAAAGCCTGCCCTTCCGGCTGGCATTTGCCAAGCGAGCAAGAGTGGGTTCAACTAACTGATTATCTTGGCGGACTTGCCGGAGCTGGGGGCAGGATGAAAGAATCAGGTGAAACGCACTGGTTAACTCCCAACGAAGGAGCCAATAACGCGAGTGGTTTTTCAGCTCTTCCGGGAGGCAGACGCAGCTATAGCCCCGGTAATTTCTATGATTTTGGAAGCAAAGCCTACTTTTGGTCGCAGGAGAAAACAGACTTCCCGCATTGCCTGCAACTCCTCAACGATTTCTGCACAGTAGGTGAAGAACACTGGTTTATGAGTACTGGCATGTCCGTTCGCTGTATAAAGGATTAATTCACCCAGTTGACCCCCGCTACCTCGCGAACTCTTCTCACCGAAAGTAATCCTTTCGCGTGATGGTAAATATTTGCTAAATTTGTTTAATGGGTCGCAGCTGGCGTGCACCCCCGCTGGCGCTGATTGCAATCAGTGTCAGCGCCTGCTGGCACGTATTTGTACCCGTTGGCGCTGATTTGCAATCAGTGCCGGTACAAACTATCTAATATTTAACGCGCCTGTGCGCGAAGACCGGGTTGCAAGCATCAGGAAGTAAGTTGCCCCCGCTGGACCGGATTTGCAGCTTGTTACATTTTGTGTTGAATTAAGGTCTGATATTTTAAGCAGAAATAGGCTATCCGGGAGATCCGACACATTTAATATTTTCTCGTTATTCCCTTGTTCAACAACACTGCCGGTTAGGTTATAAAGTACCTATTTACAATTAATCTTCACCATAATATTAATTGGATTGCCCCCTGCATCTTTTCCATCAAAACTCATCAGAATATATCCTCCTACAAAATTATCGCCACTAAACCAGGTATCATAAGTGTACTTTCCGCCTGCTTTTACTTCTATTTCTCCCGTAGTGATTTCGGTTGCACTTCCTTGTCCATTCCACGAATAGGATTGATTACCCCATTTATCGCCTTTATTGTCGTAATACCAGCCGGAGCCTTTAACTTTATATCCTGTTTTCCCACTTTTCTCTGTAAAAGTAACTTCCCACTTAAAAACAGGACTGGATACATTTGACCAAGGACTATCAACTCCTTTTAATGAAGAAGGGAATATTGCACTACTTATAGCTTTATTAGCGCGAAGGAATTCGAGCCGTTGGGTTATTTTTGCAATGTTTGAACCCTCAGGACAGAATTTGAGATAGGTTTCGTATTCGGTATACCAATCGGCTTCAATGGCTGCTTTATAAAGCAAGGGCTCAATCATCTGTTGTACATTAACCCTGTGATTCCCATTAGGATAACCAGATAGGTAGCTTTTCATTTCAGAAATATCATTGCTGCTTACTACTTTATTGTATGCATTGAGTTCTTTCATGACTTCCCGGTCCAATTTATCTTTCTTTTCTTGTACAGTTTTAATGTATTTCCCTGCAGGATAGGTTGCCAGGTAGTTGTTGCATTGATCGAGCTCCCCATTTTTTGCCAGGTTGTAGATGCTGTCTTCTTTCATTACTGCATAAATCTTTATTTTTTCAGCCTCCACCTTACTGGCATATTTTCCATTCGGGTAGGTGCTCAGGTAGCGATCGCACGCAAAGAGTGAACTAACAGCGATTGCATTTTTATACAAGTTTTCTTCAACTAATACAGCCTTCCTGCTTTGAGCTTCTTTCAAAAAAAGTCCTGAGGGGAACCTTGTCATATAGTAATTGCAATCATCCAGATTACCTTTTTCAAATGCTTGATAAGCAGCATATTCTAATCGTGCATTCGCTTCCTTTTCATAATGGGAACCGGGATATTTTTTCAAAAATCCGTCATAGGAGGATACCGTATTTACTTTTTTTGCTGCTTCCCAGTCTGTCAATCCATAATTTTCTTTGCTTGAAACACCTAAACCCCACGAGATACCCACATATTGGCCTGTTAAATCATTTGAATACACGGGTACAGATGCTTCAACCACGTTCCACGGCGTAAGTTGTTGCCTGTAGCCGCAAACAAAATTCAACTTTGAAATCGCTTTCTTTACAAAAAAATCCAGTTGAAGCTGAAAATCCAGAATACTCGGTTTTTGAGTGTAATTTTCCGGATCACTGTATTCCGAATGATCACTAAAATGAATGGCCCAATAATAATCGCATCTTAAGCTAAAATTGTATTTTGGGCCAGTTATAACCGGAAAACTTATCCCGACCGGAAGCCAGTATCCAATATTATCCGTTTCTTTTTTGAACAAATATGGCTTTTCGAATGAATAAGCCGAAAATATCTTTGTGTGGAAATATCTGCTTCCAAAAGCAAAGAAATCGGTAACAAAAAGGTGGTCTGGAGCAGACTGAAATCCTACATCAAAAAAAGTTAAATAAAAGTAGCTCTTCCACTTAAAATCCGGGTTGGCAAAAAAGGGATTTTCATGCATAAACTTAGCCATACCAGGGGTACTGAATTTTTGTCCATATGTTTGGTTGTCTTGATTCTGTGAGAATAAATGAGAAGCACCAGCAAGTATTAGCAAGAGAATAAGCCACTTTTTCATAGTACTGTTCTATTTGTATTAATGAAACGGGTTTACAGTCGTCTGATTTTAATTCCTGATATCAAAAAATGTAGTAAAATGTTTTTTACCAGTTGCTATTTCGATGCACTGTTTAACAGATTATCGGCATTTTTAAAGCCCTTGCAATCAGGCTGAGATAGTATTGATAAATCGTTAATACATCAGTTCAAAATCCAAACAAATGCCAGGCATTTCGGCAAGTTTCCCGTTTTGAAACTTCATAATAACACCTGAATTGGATATAAGCCAATATTTTGAAGTCTTCTTTGTTAAGCTTAATCCCATTTTTTTTGCAGTTTGGCTTACCTGTTCCTTGGTCATACCAAGCTTGATGGTATAGTCTTTGCATTTGATACCGCTTTCGGAAACCTCAAGGCTCAATGTTTTTTTATCGGTGCTGTCCGATACCGATGTTGAACTAAGTGTCATTGTGCTGGTAGTTCCGTTCCACAATGCCATCTGGCAATTGTCATACTTTTTGTTTAACTCTGCTTCCTCATTTTGCTTGTTTGCATTTGTGGCAGTTTTGGTTTGTGCAAAAGCAATTATAGCGCAAAACATGAAAACTAAAATGGTGGCTGTTTTTTTCATAGGAATATTCTTATTAATAAATTATTGTATCAATTTTAATCGGGGAATCAGTTAGAATGTGGTGCTAACGTTCAAATTTACAAAATTTTCATAGGTTATATCCATCGTAAGTATATTTAAAATTAATCTAAATAGGGCCTGCTGTTAAAATACTAAAGTGCTGTTTGTTAGAGAAATATAGCTATATTTGATAAAACAAATGCCCCCGTTGGCGCTGATTGCAATCAGTGCCAGTACAAGCTATCTAATATTTAACCCGTCTGCAAATGATTACCATGTAAGTATAAATGAATAAGATATTTTAAATAGAAACGGAACAAAAAATAATTCAGTTATCATATCCATGGATTATTTATATTTGAAAATCATTACTCCGGCTACTCAAATGCCTGTAGTGATTGAAATGGTTTTAAAGAATATTTAAAAGTAATTTAAACATTAACCATGTGATATCATGCTTAAAATACAGCGCTTTATGTAAACCCTGTTGATGCTGATGCGCCGCCTGATTTTTCGGATGCATTTGCTCATAGCAGATACCCGTGATTAAGCTATGAGGCAAGGGAT
>CAZBZA010000111.1:7608-9143 GCA_964495865.1 uncultured Lentimicrobiaceae bacterium | reverse complement strand
ACCTATTCAAAATAAACGAATGTGTTTAACGCTGCACCGAAAATCTTTTAATCATCATCTTCTTCACCCTCCTCTTCACTGTAACCCTTTTCAGTGTTTTCGGTATTTTCCGCCTCTGCAGCAATTTTTTGAGTATTAACCGAATAAGGAACTATTGCCAGTGCAGCCAGAATTCCGGTTGCGGCAATTATTTTTTGAAACGAATTCAGTTTAATGCTCTCTCCTTCAATGTTTTTGTACCCTGTAAACATGGATTGGAGTGTACCAGCCTTTTTGTTAAAAATAAAATCAACGGCATTACCAATCAAATGCACAATTACAAGACCAATAACAATATTTACAGCAATTTCATGGGTTTCTTCCAGTGTATCTTCGGATAAACCGGTTTGCAGGAAACTGAATAATCCCTGTCCTTCTGATGCAAGTAAAAGGATTCCGGAAACCACAATCAGTAAAGTGAAAAATAGGATGGCGAGCATTACAATTGATGCACCAGGATTGTGGCCCGGCGAATGGCTTTTGCTGCTTTTCATATCGGTAACGAAAGTTTTGAGCGATTTTATCCCGATAGGAAAATCGCTGAACCGTGAGTATTTCGGCCCGAAAAATCCCCATATGATTCTGAAAATAATCAATATCCCGACCATATATCCAACCGATGAGTGAAAGTTCAGCAATGCTTCGTTGTCGGATAAAATGTAAGCGGCAACCATTCCGATTACCAGCAGCCAGTGAAAAAAACGGGTTGGCAAACTCCAGATGTAAGTTTTCATGATTTTAGTTTTAGTGTGATGTGAGTAATTATTGGTATAAAAATCTATTCATTTCCTGATGGGTTCGGAATGCAAACTTTTTACCTCACGGTGGGAAAAGCCGGAAGCTGCGGGCTAACCGGAAACTACAGGAATAAAGTATGGCTAACTAACAGGATTGTTTGGGCGGTTGCCAGATGGAAGAGAGGAAATAACTGAAGGCAGGCTGATCATTCAAAAATGCATGATGATAATTGGAAAGCCCGAAATCCGAGATTAAAATTGAATACTTTTGAAAAAAATGGTCGCCAAAAGTTACAGTATGGTGATGTGATGTATCAGCATTGCCGGAGTTATGAGGAATATGCGTTGTGGTGATATTTGAATACAACGAAATACTTTCATCAACACTCATAAGCAGTGCGATAAAAACAGCCGTGAGGGCAGCTATATATTTTAGTTTCTTCATATCTGGAGCAAAAGTATT
This sequence comes from uncultured Lentimicrobiaceae bacterium, assembly GCA_964495865.1. Lineage (GTDB taxonomy): Bacteria > Bacteroidota > Bacteroidia > Bacteroidales > UBA4417 > UBA4417. Next base: position 7,904 of record CAZBZA010000111.1, on the reverse strand, counting down.
AAAATTATTGAAGTTATGTTTTTACTCCCCTTAATCAAGCCACAACTTACCGTAACCCATAGCACAATCCGGCAATATTTTAATTCATATTTTCGTTATTAGATATATGAATATATTTATCCGCTTTTTGATTTTTAATACCTCAACTAACAAACGGAAATATAACAGGTTAAAAGCTCCGGGACCAGATTTCTGAATTCTTTCAAAAAGCATTAAACACACCTCACATTATGGATTTATAATGACTCTGAAATTAAAAACCGAAATTTAGACAAATTATAAATAAGAGATAATCA
>CAZBZA010000111.1:0-7508 GCA_964495865.1 uncultured Lentimicrobiaceae bacterium | reverse complement strand
AAAACCGAAATTTAGACAAATTATAAATAAGAGATAATCAGGGATTTTGACCTCATTTTCATTACTTTTGGTTTCTTGTGTTACTAAATATTCAGTTGTAGAACTGGATTATGAACTGCAATATCATGAATAAAACTGCTCACCGCTTCTACATTGCCGGTTTATCATTAATAGTGTTACTTGTTTTACTGGCAATTATTAACAAAGGGTTCCAATACTATAACGTAAGCCTGGAAGAACGCTTTTTCCATCCCGATCATACTACCCTTAAACCGAGTGGCTTTTTAGGCCACGGAATGGGAATTGTAGGCTCTTTATTCATGATTATAGGCGTTTCGACTTATATGGCGCGTAAGCGATACCGGATTTTCTCACGCCTGGGAATTCTGAAACACTGGCTCGAATTTCATATTTTTCTTTGTACTCTTGGTCCTATCCTCGTACTTTTTCATACCGCTTTTAAATTCGGAGGTATTGTAGCAATCAGTTTCTGGAGTATGGTTGCTGTGTTTCTGAGCGGTATTATTGGTAGATTTATTTACATACAGATACCCCGAACCATCGAAGGAAGAGAGTTAAGCCTTAGTGAAGTACGAAATATGAAAGGTGATATCAGTCAAAAATTAAATGATTCTTCCGGATTAGACGAGGCTAGCCGCAATGTGATCGCTGACTCGATAAAAGCTAAAACAGAGTTTTCGCAAAGTAATTCTATTGTGCGGTTTATAAAAAGAATTACTGACGATCGCCGATCGCTCCGAAGAGTAAAAACTGTGCTGAAGAACAATAAGCTGCCAAAGTCGCAACGTTCAGCCATACTCGACCTTGTAAAAAATGAAATTTCGCTTAACAGAAGGATCGAACGACTGCAGCTAATGCAGAATCTTTTCAAATACTGGCATGTGGCACATTTGCCGTTTGCATTGGTAATGCTTGTTATTATGGTTATTCACGTTGCAGTTACAATTGTTTTCGGGTACAAATGGATTTTTTAGCATGGATGAGAGGTTATTGGAAGAAGTAGTCATTTATTCGCTGGTAATTCTGTTTTGCCTGCTTATTGTATTTATTTACCTGCGAAAGCAAAAACGCGACTCGAAAAAGGTTGAAGCTAAAATAGCTACGGCTAAGGAAGATGGTTTATATGAGCCGGTTTCACTTCATCCCGTAATTGACGAAAACAGCTGTATCCGCACAGGAGCTTGCGTGGCTGCTTGTCCCGAAAAAGATATTATTGGAATAAAGGATGGCAAAGCAACTACCATAAACGCATCAAAGTGCATTGGGCACGGGGCTTGTTTTCATGCTTGTCCTACCCAGGCAATTTCATTGTGTATTGGAACCGAGAAACGGGGTGTTGATCTTCCACACATCAATCAGAATTTCGAAACCAATGTAAATGGAATTTATATTGCCGGCGAACTTGGCGGTATGGGACTGATTAAAAATGCCGTTGAGCAGGGCAAACAAGCCGTTGACAATCTGGCAAAAACACTACGTAAAGCACATCAGGCAACGTACGACCTGGTAATTGTTGGCGCCGGTCCGGCCGGAATTTCAGCTTCCCTTGCTGCTAAAAAACACAATCTGAATTTCATTACCCTCGAACAGGATACCCTGGGAGGAACCGTTTATACTTTTCCCCGACAGAAAATTGTAATGACAGCGCCTATGGATCTGCCACTACACGGCAAAGTAAAATTATTCGAAACCAATAAACCGGCCTTACTCGAATTGTGGAATACAGTGTTGAGTAAAAACGGAATAACCATACAGGAAAATTCAAAAGTAGATTCCATCACTGCTGAAAACGGTCACTTTAATATCGGATTACTTACCGGTGAGCATATTACAGCAAAAACAGTATTGCTTGCCATTGGTCGCCGTGGAACACCGCGAAAACTCGGTATTGAAGGCGAAATGCAGGAAAAAGTAGCATACCGCCTTCTTGAACCCGAAGATATTAAAGGGAAGAATATCATGGTTATCGGCGGTGGCGATTCAGCTGTTGAATCGGCTTTGCTGCTGGCTGATAACAACAAAGTGAGCCTGTCGTACCGTAATGAAGTATTTAACAGGTTAAAACCCAAAAACAGCGAAAAGATAAAAGCGGCAATTGCTTCAGGCAGTGTTAATGTGCTGTTTAAAACCAATCCGGTATGCATAAACAAGGATTCGGTTGTGCTCACTACTGATAATGAGGGTGAAGAACTTTATATCGAAAACGACCTGGTTTATATTTTCGCAGGCGGCGAACTCCCGATTGAATTTCTGCAAAAAGCAGGAATCAATATTACCAAAAAGTTCGGCGAAGCAATTTTAAAACACGACAATTAATGTGAAGCTCATCCTAAATGAAAATACAACCACGTAACAGGATAATTTTGTTTGTTGCAGCTATTTTGCTCGGCTTTCAATCGTATGCCCAGATTTCGCCCGGTGCTCTTTCAAAAGTGCATTCACACCTCGAAGGAATCTCGAACTGCACAAAATGCCATACACTTGGCGATAAAGTATCAAACGAAAAATGCCTCGCCTGCCACACCGAAATTAAAGTGAGGGTTGATCAGAATAAAGGTTACCACTCATCGGCACAGGTAAAAGGCAAACAATGTGCATCGTGCCATAACGACCATCATGGATTAACGTTTCAGATTATACGATTTGATAAAGATAAATTTAACCATATTCTCGCCGGATATAAATTAACAGGGGCTCATGCAAAAAAAGAGTGTGCCGACTGCCATAAAGCTGAGTTTATTGCCGATAAGAAAATTAAAGCTAAGAAGTTAACCTATCTCGGATTAGGTACTGCCTGTTTAAGCTGTCATGCCGATTATCATCAGAAAACACTTTCGACCAATTGTACTGATTGCCATACTGATGAAAAATTTAAGCCTGCTTCGAAATTCGATCACAACCGGTCGAAATTTAAACTTGTTGGCAAACACCAGCAGGTGCCTTGTGCTGAGTGTCATAAAACTTCGGTTAAAAACGGAATCAAATTTCAGGAGTTTAAAGGTGTAAAGGCTACCAATTGTACCAACTGTCATAAGGATGTTCATAACAATAAATTTGGACAAAACTGTGCCGAATGCCATAACAATGAATCGTTTACGGTTGTTGGCGGGGTAAAGAATTTCGATCATAGCAAAGCTGATTTTAAACTCGAAGGCAAGCATGTGAATGTTGCCTGCAAAAGCTGTCATAAAGTAAAACTCACAACCCCCTTAAATTTTAAACGCTGTACCGATTGCCATACCGATTACCACGAAAAGCAATTTGCAAAAAACGGAGTTTCGCCCGATTGTGCTGCCTGCCATACGGTGAAAGGATTTACCGAATTTTCGTACACCATCGAACAGCATAATGCCGGTGTATTTCCGCTAAAGGGCGCTCACATTGCTACTCCATGTTTTGCCTGCCACAAAAAAGAGGAGAAATGGAAGTTCAAAGCAATCGGAAAAGTATGCGCCGATTGTCACGAAAATATTCACAAGGATTTTATCAGCGAAAAATATTATCCGGGCGCTGATTGCGAAACCTGTCATAATGTTAACAAATGGAGTACAGTTGATTTTGATCACAGGAAAACCCAGTTTGAGCTTGAAGGCGCACATGCAAAACAAACCTGCCGCGACTGCCATTTCAATAAAGAAAAGACCGGTCATGCCAGCCAGAAATTTGCCGGATTAGCTACCACCTGTACCACCTGCCATAAAGATGTGCATAACAGTCAGTTCGAAACTAACGGCACTACCGATTGCAAAAGGTGCCACACTTCGGATGCATTTAAACCCGCATCGAAATTCGATCACAGCAAAACAAAATTCCCGCTCGACGGGAAACACGTGAATGTAGCATGTAACAAGTGCCACAACCAGGTAAGCGATAAGGGAGTATCCTACATTTTTTACAAAACAAACAAGCTAAAATGCGAAGACTGTCATTTATAATAGTGTTATTGGCGCTTTCATTAAGCCTGGTAGCCCAAAAATCACCCCATGGTGATGGTTTTAAAACAAGTTGTGCCGATTGCCATAAAACCAATAGCTGGAAAGTGGATTGGAAAGGAATTGATTTCGATCACAAAACCACAAATTTCCCGTTGGAAGGACAGCACCAGGTAGTTTCGTGCAAGGACTGTCATACTTCGCTTGAATTCGCGAAAGCGCAGCCGGAATGCAATTCGTGCCATACCGATATTCACGAACAGACGGTGGGTAATGAATGCGCCCGCTGCCATACGCCCAATTCGTGGGTAGTAACCAACATTACCCAGATACATCAGCAGAGCCGTTTCCCGCTTATAGGTCCGCATACGGTTGCCGATTGCCGCGAGTGCCATAAAAACCTGTTGTCCGCTTCAAGTCCGGCAACACCTACAGCTTCGCTTCTGAGGTTCGATCCTTTAGGTGTTGAATGTTATGATTGCCACAATCAAAACTACACTGCTGCCAAAGAGCCGGATCACATTGCAGGAAACTATTCGACAAATTGTACGGATTGTCATAATATCAATTCTTTTTCCTGGGATGGTGCCGGTATAAATCACAATTTTTTCCCACTCGAAGGCGGACATAGTATCAGTGACTGTAAAACCTGTCACACCTCAGGCGCTTACGCAAAAATTCCTGCTGAATGTATTACCTGCCATCAGCCGGATTATACTTCGGCTGTAAATCCAAATCATAGCTCACTTAATTTTTCGACAGAATGCAAGGACTGCCATTCGCTGAGTCCCGGCTGGAAACCTGCCGAATACCGCGATCATGATTCACGCTCTTTCCCAATCTATTCGGGTGAGCACAACGGCGAGTGGGAGAGTTGCTCCGATTGCCATAAAAACCCGTCGAATTACGCACAGTATACGTGTACCGATTGCCACGAACATAATAAAACCGACATGGACGATGAACATGGCGGTGTAAACGGATATGAGTATAACAGTACGGCATGTTTTGCCTGCCATCCTACCGGTAGCGGCGAAGGTAGTTTTGATCACAATACATCCGGTTTCCCTTTAACAGGAGCACATACTACAACTTCCTGTTCGGATTGCCACACTTCAGGTTATGCCGGTACATCCAATGTTTGCGCAAGTTGCCATACCAACAGTTACAATCAAACGGTAAATCCCAATCACGCTGCCGCCGGAATATCCAACGATTGTGCCGACTGCCATACTACAAATCCCGGCTGGAAGCCAGCTACTTATCCAACCCATTCGAATCTTACAGGAGCACATATCCCTATTGCCAATGACTGCGCTGCCTGTCATAAAGGTAGTTATACCACGTTACCAAAATTGTGCAACGATTGCCATTCGACTGATTATACCCAGGCAAACAATCCTTCGCATACAGCAGCACAGTTTCCTGTAACATGTGCTGATTGTCATTCGCAATCGGCATGGACACCAGCCACGTTTAACCACGATGGCGAGTATTTCCCGATTTATTCGGGAAAACATAACGGCGAGTGGGATAACTGCTCTGATTGTCATCAAAATCCATCAAACTACGCTGTTTTCACCTGTACTACTTCCTGTCATGCGCAAAATTCAACCAATAATGATCACGACGGGGTAAACGACTATCAGTATTTAAGCAGTGCCTGTCTGGAGTGCCATCCCGATGGTTCCGAAGGAAAAAGGATGAATCCGGTCAATTTCAGACGTAATCAATAGCAATGCCATGAGAATTCTTATTCTTTTTATTACTCTGATAATTATCGGGTTTGGACTCAAAGGTCAAACCAGCAGGCAGGCTATTGACGGAATGGTATCCTACGTAACCTCGCAAAATGTGTACGTGAAATTCAGTTCAACTGAAAATATTTCGGTCGGCGACACCCTTTTTACTGTTACAGATGGATTACTGTTACCGGTGCTGCTGGTAAAAGAACTTTCTTCCATTTCGTGTGTATGCACGCCTTTGTCATCGAAAAAGCTGGCTGTGAATGATAACATACGCGCTTTCCCTGTTAAAACCATTCCAGCAGCCAATTTGAATGCTGTGCCTGCACCCGGAGTAAAAAAAGAGTTAGTACAAACCGATTCAATTCCAACACAAAAAAATACACCACCCGAAGAAATAAAGCAACGGGTTAACGGAAGGTTTTCAGTTTCTTCATATTCAAATTTTTCGAGTGTATCAGATCTTTCGCAGCGGATGAGGTACACTTTTTCGATGAATGCAACGAACATCAGTAATTCGAAGCTTTCGGCTGAAACCTACATTTCATTTGTACATAAAGCAGGGGAGTGGAGCGAAGTACAAAACGACATTTTCAACGGGCTGAAAATATACAGCCTGGCATTAAATTATGCTGTCAATAAGAATAACCAGCTTTGGTTCGGGCGAAAAATCAATCCCAGGCTTTCCAATGCAGGTGCAATTGACGGATTGCAGTATGAAACCAAAATAAAGGCATTTTCGGCAGGGTTGTTTGCCGGAACCAGGCCCGATTATATGAATTATAGTTTTAACAGCAAATTGCTGCAATACGGTGGTTATCTGGGGCATGACTATGCCGGTAAAAATGGTGGAAGCGCACAATCGTCAGTAGCATTTGTTGAGCAAAAAAATAATGGAAATACCGATCGCCGTTTTGCCTATCTGCAACATACCAACTCATTGTTGCCAAAACTATATTTTTTCGGATCGGTTGAATTTGATCTGTTTAATAAAAAAATGAATGTTCAGGACAGTACGCTTACGCAGGATAATTCGCCGAATCTGTCGAATGTATATGTATCCCTGCGTTATAAAATTTTAAAACAGCTCTCCGTTTCGCTTTCATACAGCGCCCGACAGAATATTGTTTATTACGAAACCTATAAAAGCATTATTGATCAGTTGCTTGATGAGTCCAAACTGCAGGGGTATATGTTCCAGATTAATTATCGCCCTGTAAAATTTATAACTGTGGGTGCAAATGCCGGTTACCGTTTCAGCAAAAATGATCCCGGACCAACCAAAAACCTTTATTCGTATGTAACCTATTCATCTGTACCGTTTATTAATGCCTCGGCAACTTTATCGGCAACCATCCTCGAAACAGGATATATGAGCGGAAACATTTACAGTTTAGGGCTTGCACGCGACCTGCTTCCCGGAAAACTTTACGGCGGAATCAATTACCGTTATGTTAAATACAAATTTATAAGCAACGAAACCCCGTTGAGCCAGAATATGGGTGAGATAAATTTAACCTGGCGGATGATGAAAAAATTGAGTTTTTCGTTTAACTACGAAGGCACTTTTGAGAAAGACCGGCATTTCGACCGTATTTATGTAAATCTTACCCAGCGATTTTAATCTTACCGAACAAACTATTTCACTGAAGCTAATACTTTCGTATGCTATTAACATACTGATATTATGTTTATAGCAGCGCAATTGATTATGCCGGAGGTAAAAGGGTATAAGATATATTTGTAATTGAGTAAAATGGATTTCGAAGAAAGATAGTACCGGCACGGATTACAAATCCGCGCCAGCGGA
>CAZBZA010000110.1:6249-9284 GCA_964495865.1 uncultured Lentimicrobiaceae bacterium | reverse complement strand
ATGCATGTAAAGACGCGATGCTCGCGTCTCTGGGTAATACCCGTTTGGAGACGCGAGCATCGCGTCTCTACACGGGATTTCGGAATGCCGAATCAAATCAATTTTTATCTTTGCCGCCTTAACTACCCTTATATGCTTTACCTGCTGATTGCCCTTTTCTTTTCGAGTTGTATATTTTTCGCTTTTAAATATTTCAATAAATTCAATATCAGTATTTTGCCTGCTGTGGCAACCAATTACATTGTTGCTTCTGCCTTCGGATATTTCGGAAGTGGTGATAATACTTCTCTAAGCATGTTTGCTGATAAGCCCTGGTTTATGATGGCTGTTTTAACAGGGATTTCTTTTATCCTGACTTTTGTTGTTTTCGCAGTTTCAACTCAACGGGTTGGAGTTGCTATGACCATAGTTTCAGGGAAAATGTCGATTGTACTTTCGGTGGCGGCAGGATTCCTGCTTTTAGCCGAACCTTTCGGAATACTTAAAATGCTGGGAATTGCTGCTGCGCTGATAGCATTTTTTCTTACCAACAAGGGTAGGGGAGAAGTAAACGTTGAAAAAAAGTATTTGTACTTGCCTGCTTTGATTTTCTTTGGAACCGGCGCGAACGATATCCTGATGAAACTTTCCGGGGTGTATTATACCGATCGCAATGAAATCCAATATCTTACAGTTACATTTTTCACGGCGTTTGTCATTGGATTTATCTTTTTAATCTACAAACTTAAACGCAGTACATTGAAAATCAGTTGGCGCGATATTGCTGCCGGAATTTTTCTAGGAATCGTAAACTGGTACTCTACCTATTTCTTTATCAAAGGATTATACATTTTACCGATTTCACTTTTTATTCCTGTTTTTAATGCCGCATTGGTTTTTATTGCAGTTGTATCAGGTTATTTCTTTTTTAATGAAAAACTTTCAATCATTAACCGGATCGGAATTCTTTTAGCCCTTTTGGCGATTGGAGCAATAGCGTTTTCTTAAAGTTTGAGTGCGGCTGTGAGTTGCACCCCGAGTTTACTATCAGAAAAATATGTTAAAACCAGAAAAATAACCTGGTAAAATTTTTATAAAATTGTATATCAAATAGATACACATAAAATTTAGATGTAACCAATCGGTTACTAACCAATTAGTTACTAACCAACTGGTTAGTTTTTTAAAAATCAGTGTATATTTGCAACAAAATGAACACTTTATACCCATGGAAACTACTGAGAGTCCCTTTATTTTTGGTCGTAAAGCTATAGGCAACAGTTTTACTGACAGGGAGAAAGAAACAGCCCGCCTGATATCAAATTTTAAAAACCGTGTAAATACAGTTTTAATATCGCCCAGGCGCTGGGGCAAGTCGTCTCTGGTAAAAAAGGCGGGCGATCTTTCGAACAGCGATACGTTAAAAGTTATTTATATTGATGCCTTCAGTTTGCGCGATGCGACCGAATTTTACACGGTATTAGCCACAGAAGTAATAAAAAGCACTTCCAATACCATGGAAACCTGGGTTGAGCATGTTAAGCGGTTTTTTTCTCGCTTGTCGCCGAGGTTTTCGTTTGGTACTGACCCGTTAAATTCATTTGAATTATCGTTTGAGCTGGAATCGGTTGAGAGGAACTACCAGGAAATTCTGGACCTGCCCGAAAAAATAGCTTTAGATAAAGGCATAAGGCTGGTAATTTGCATTGATGAATTTCAGGATACGGCTAATTTCGGAGAAGCAGCTTTATTTCACAAACGGCTTCGCACTGCCTGGCAAAACCATCAGTTGGTAACTTATTGTATTTATGGCAGTAAGCAGCACATGATGTCGGCGCTTTTCGAAAAGCAATCCATGCCATTTTACAAGTTTGGTGAAAATATACATCTTAACAAAATTCCGGCAAGTGATTGGGTTTCATTTATAATTGAAAAATTTGAGCAGACAGGCAGGTCGATAAGTGAATCAATAGCTATGAAGATTGCAACAACCGTAAAATGCCATTCTTATTACGTTCAGCAACTTTCGCACCTAGTTTGGCAACGAACATCGAATATTGCTGAAGAAGTAGTTTTTACTGCAGCATTGGACGATCTACTAGCGCAAAATGATATGCTTTATCAGCGCGAAACGGAATTACTTAGCGATTCACAGCTTAATTTTTTGAAATCAATGGCTGCAGGTATTTCAAATGGCTATACCAATAAGGATATACTCCAAAAATATAAGTTGGGAAGTTCCGCTAACGTGAGTAAGATTAAAAAAGCTCTTATTCAAAAAGAATTTATCCAGTTCAATGGTAAATCAGCCGAATTCCTCGATCCGGCCTATGAATTATGGTTTAGCCGTGAAATCATGAAAAAGTAATGCAGATTATAAGTCATAGCAGGAAAGTCAGGTTGGCAGCACCTTCCATTCATACGCGTACCGAAGTGTCGCAATATACCGGATAGAACAAAGCCAGACTGCTACTCAAAGCGCCCCGCCTAAAACAAATAAAAAAAGCAGGACTCTTCGCCCTGCTTTTTTTGTATTGGAATGAAGTTTTCTATTTTATTTCGAAAAGATCATCTTTTAATTTTGCGTTGATTTTAATAGCTGAAACTGTAAAATTGATGGTTTGTGGTCCCATCATCTGCGATAAAGCATGAGGGAATAAAACACCATCAACAGCTTTGTAATCACCAAATTCTGACACTGATTCCTTGCCTTCGGTACGCACTTTAAATCCGGTGCTTACATCGTAGTAATCAGTATCTTTCATATCAGCACTTTTGGTTACAACAATTTTATAAAGTTGTGTGCCGTTTTTCTGTTCTTCGATGCCAAGCAGTTCGGTAGTGTAACCCAGTGTTGAATAATCCATTTCCGGAAATATCATTGCCTGCTCTTTCATAGCAATCAGTTCATTTCCTTCAATTGGTTTGCTTTCGCCACTCATTGGTGAAGCCGAAATGCCCTTGCCTGCGTTATAAGTTTGCTTGGCAAAAACCATTGCACCTGATCCTACCTGCAACAAAAATTTGTCGGGCGCTTTGTAATACATATCAAGTGA
>CAZBZA010000110.1:0-6149 GCA_964495865.1 uncultured Lentimicrobiaceae bacterium | reverse complement strand
CTGATCCTACCTGCAACAAAAATTTGTCGGGCGCTTTGTAATACATATCAAGTGATATCGGCATTCCCTGCATGGTAGCACCCGCATTGATGGTAACATCTTTCACTTTTTTAAGCTGTTTAGCTCCGCCTATTGCAGTAACATAATTACTTATAACCTGATCTGCTGTAACACCTGCAGGAGCTGGTTTCAGCTTTTTGTTAGGATCATATAGTTTGGCATCGGTATCGTAGTAGAGTATTTCACCGCTTTTCGAAAACTTTTTCAGTTTTGGGGTCAGTTCATCAGCTTTTCCGACAACCAGAAGGTAAGCATTGTCGGGCCGGATGTATTTCTGAGCAACCTGCTGAACATCAGCGGCAGTAATCGAAGCCAGTTTAGTAAGATAAGTCGAATAGTAATCTTTCGGCAGGTTGTAGCGGGCAGTGTTAATAGCAAAGTTGGCTACAGTTGAAGGATTTTCGAGCGAACGGCCAAAATTTCCCATCATATAATTACGAACCATATTAAGCTCATCGTCAGGAACCGGTTCGGTACGAAGGCGGCTCATTTCGGCAAGGATTTCAGTAAATGAGCTGTCAGTTACCGGGTTACGTACTTCTGCGGAAGCGTTGAATTTTCCGATAAGTTTATCCGACTGAATGCTTGAATACGCGCCATAAGTCCAGCTGTGTTTTTCGCGCAGATTGCTGAAAAGCCTGAAAGTACCGCCGCCGAGGATTGTATTGGCAAATTTTACTTTTATTTCGTCGGGCGAACCGGGTTTCAGATCAACAGGATATGATACGTTAATGGTTGATTGTACTGCATTTGGTCTGTCAACCAAAGCAACAGTGGTTTTGGCAGGAGCTTTAGGTAAAGCATAGTTTGCTTTTGGCACTTCTCCTGGTTTCCAGCTTCCAAAGTATTTCTCAACCAGAGGTTTGGCTTCTTCGAGCGTGATATCGCCAACAATAGCCAGGTAAGCGATATTGGGTTTGAAATAGGTTTTGTAAAACTCGGTACATTTCTCAAGCGTAACCTTTTTTACTGACTCTTCAGTAACGTTTTCACCGTAAGGGTGATTGCTGCCATAAACAATAACCTGGTTTACGCGTTGCGAAATAGCACCCGGGTCATTTTTATCAGCTTCCAGTCCCGAAAGAGTCTGTGTGCGGATTTTCTCCAATTCCTCAGCTTTGAATTCTGCGTTAAGCAGTACATCCGACATCACCGATAACAATGTTTCGTTATGCCTGGTGAGGCAGTTTGCATATATTCCACCGGCTGATGTACTAAGGTTAGCACCAATCATATCCACAGCTTCATCAATCTGATCTTTGGTACGGGTAGTAGTTCCGGTGCGCATAAGCTGTCCGCTGAACGAAGTATATCCGGCCATTTCGCCTTCAAAAACTGGATCGTAATCCAGAACCAGCGAATAAGCGAGGCGGGGGATTTTGTGATTTTCGACAACAAATACTTTTAATCCGTTTGGGAGTTCAAAAGATTGGTATTCGCCAATTTTAATAACCGGAGCTTCAGCACCGGCAGGACGAATGCTGCGATCAAGAACTTCCTTAACCACAGGTGTTTCAGCAGATTTGGCAGTTTTAGCCTTTTTAACCTGGGCAGCCAGAGGAAGTGAGATGATAAGGGCTGCAAAAATTGAAATGATTTTATTTTTCATAGTATGGTTCCTCCTTTAGTTTTTTTCGGTTGGTTTCGGTAAATAAGTCAGAACCACCCTGTTTTCAGGGGTAAGGTATTTCTGCGCAACCCTTTGAAGGTCGGCAGGAGTAACTTTCATATACCTTTCAATTTCGTTGTTGATAAGGTTGGCATCTTTGAAATACACATGATAATTGGCCAGGTTCTCGGCAATACCGGCCATTGTACTGTTTCCGGTCACAAAATCATTTTCGGTCTTATTTCTGAGTTTCTGGAATTCAGCATCTGAAATTTCGGTTGTCTTCACTTTTTCGATTTCGGCTTCAATTGCTTTTTCAAGATCTGAAGTTTCAACACCCATATTTACCAGTCCGAAAATAAGGAACAAACCCGGATCTTCGAGCGCAAACGGGAACGACATTACCTGAAGCGCTTTCTGCTGTTGGTCCACAATAGATTTGTACATACGCGAACTCTGTCCGTCCGAAAGTAAGGTTGTAAGCATCGACAAAGCATACGAATCGGGAGTTCCCTGTGCAGGCATATGATACGACATAATAACGGCTGGCAATTGAATGTTATCGTAAACTGTTTCGCGCACTTCGGCAGTTTTTTCGGGTTCTACAACAGTTGGCCTGTAGATTTCTTTTGTTCCGCGAGGGATATCACCAAAATATTTTTCAATCAGTTTTTTGGTATTTTCAATATCCAAATCGCCGGCAATGGATAAAGTTGCGTTATTGGGAACATAATAAGTACTGTGGAAATCCATAAACTCCTGCAAAGTAGCCTTGTTGAGATCTTCCGGATAGCCTATCGGTGTCCATTTATATGGATGTACTTTGTATGCGTTCTCCATTGTTTTTTCGATAATGGAACCATAAGGACGATTGTCGTAAGATTGTTTGCGTTCTTCTTTAACAACACCACGCTGAGTTTCAACGCCAGTGCTGTCGATACGAAGGTGCAAAAGCCTTTCCGATTCGAGCCAGAGTCCGAGTTCGAGCTGGTTGCTTGGCATCAGTTCATAATAAAAAGTACGGTCCTGCGATGTGTTCGCGTTTAACGTTCCGCCTGCAGCCTGGGTAATTTTGAAATATTCGCCGCGCGGAATGTTGGGTGATCCTTCGAACATCAAGTGTTCAAAGAAGTGTGCGAATCCTGTACGTCCGGGAACTTCATTTTTCGAACCTACATGATAAAGGATTGAAACTGCAACGATGGGCGTGGTATTATCCTGATGCAGAATAACATGCATGCCATTAGGCAGATCATATTCAGTGAATTTGATCCTGCCTTGTTGCGCCATGGCACCCAATATGGGGAAGATGGCTAACAACAGAATTAATAGTCTGACTTTCATAAAGTGGTTGTTAGGATTATTGATTATTAATTGTTTATGGATTTATAAAAACGGGATTAGATTTTATTTCTTTTTAGTGTGGCTCAGTAACCATGTGTACAATTCAGGCTCATTATACGCATTTACCCACGAATCGTGACCTACGCCAGGATAAATTGTCATTCGGGCCGAACCACCTTTTGCGTTAACAGCTTCAACCATTTCGATAGTGTTTTTAACATCAACTACTTCATCGGAATCGCCATGAAAAGCCCAAACAGGAGTGTTTTTCAGTTCGTAGGCATAATGCGAAAGTCCGCCACCACAAACCGGAGCAATAGCAGCAAACTGTCCAGGTTGACTGATAGCCCACGCCCAGGTTCCAAAACCACCCATGCTTAAACCTGTAAGGTATATCCGATCGGTATCTATACGGTATTTGCTCAAAATTTGTTCGAGCATAGCTTGAAGCTCATCCACTTTCCACATCCATCTCGTACCTTCAGCACATTGAGGTGAAATCAGAATAAAAGGGAAATCAACCCGTTTATCAACCATTGAAGGAGGTCCATGGGTTTTAACTTTTTCGGGAACATCTCCGCGCTCGCCTGATCCATGCAGGAATATCACGATAGGGAATGTTTTAGTTTTATCTTTCTTGTAATCAGCAGGAAGCCACAAAAGGTAATTCAAGGTGGTGTTTTTTTGAATAACGACTTTCTCCATTGTTTGATTTTGTGCTGTAATGTGCTGATTCATTGTGAATAACAACAGGAAAACTGATAAAAGGCAGATTCGGTTCATGCAATCATGATTTTGTAACAATTTGTATTTTTTGTATACTTTGTTTATAAGTTATCGGGCTACTCTTTACAAGGTTTTTAATTACACCCTTCTCCTTGTCACCCTTCTCCTTGTCGCCCTTTTCCTTGTCGCCCTTCTCCTTGTCGCCCCTCGCCCCTCGCCTTTTCGCCCCTCGCCTCGTCCCCAAATCCTTCACAAAAACCAAACAACCCGTCAAACACCACCCTCTCCGCGGCGTCAAAGTTCATAATAATTTCGGTAACATACATTAATAATTCGTCAGGTTTATGCGTTGTTGCAACACCGATAACCCGCATTCCGGCTTTGGTAGCTGACAGTATTCCCGGTACGGAGTCCTCAAACACAATACAATCAGCAGGTTGTACGCCAAGTTTTTCGGCAGTGATAAGGTAAACCTGTGGATCAGGTTTTCCACGGCTTACCATTGATGAATCAGTTATGACGTCGAAATATTTTTCCAATCCGGTAGCTTTAAGTGTGAATCTTACATTTTCAGTAGGCGCTGATGTGGCCAGGGCGACGGGGATTTTCCTGTCGGATGCATATTTCAGGAATTTAGATAGTCCTTTAACCGGTTTAATATGAGACTGATACAATTCTCTATAAATGTTTTCCTTCTCATCAGACAAATCGGAAATTTCTTTTTCAGATATACTTTCCCCGAAAAGCGACTTCATAACTTGTTGATTAGTAGATCCGAAATGCCTGCTGAAATCACCCTTTGTGATAGGAATACCATGTCGCCTGCCAAATTCAAGCCATGCATCAAAGTGCCATTGGTGATTGTCGACTATTACGCCGTCCATATCAAAGATCAATACCATAATTCGCTTTTACTGTTGAAAAACATATTTTCGAAGCGTCAAATTTATGGATACAATTTCTATTTCTAACAGCCGGCGTGTATGAACGGGCAATTATTCAGTCTGAATCTAAATTAACGTAGTTAACGAAATTCAGTATTTTACTTAATATGCTTTGTAATGTTCATCTTGTCAGGTGATTATAAAGGAATTTGCTTTGGGAGTTACATGCGCCGTTTTAAAAGTGTTAATGGAACTGCCTGACTTTCATACTATTTTCATGAAAGAGTATCATGTTTAATGTGTTTTTATTGAATTGCTGATCAGGAGAATATTTTTTGTACTTTTGCACCAATTTTTGAAAACTGAAATTAAATACCACAAATTATTGGTATTCAACAATATAATTATATGAAGAGAGTAATGGTACTTACCGGTGGAGGCGATTGTCCCGGTTTAAATGCAGTAATAAGAGCAATCGTTAAGCGTGCTTCGCAGGAAACGGATTGGGAAGTTTTAGGAAGCATAAAAGCATTCGATGGAATTCTGAATGAACCTACTGAACTTATGATTCTGGATGCCGAAAAAGTTGCAGGCATTCATTACCAGGGAGGTACCATTATTCAGACGACAAATAAAGGCGGTCCTTTTGCCTGGCCGGTTAAAAATAAAAAAGGGGAGTGGGAGTATGTTGACCGTTCGGAAGAAATGATCCGCAAACTATCCTATCTTGGTATTGATGCCGTTATCAGTATTGGCGGCGATGGGTCACAACGTATTTCGCAGAAACTGTTCGAACAGGGATTAAATGTTATTGGTGTTCCAAAAACAATAGATAACGACCTTTCAGCAACCGATTCAACTTTCGGTTTTCAAACTGCAATTGAAGTAGCTACCGAAGCTGTTGATAAACTGGTTACCACAGCAGCAAGCCATAACCGTGTGTTTATTCTGGAAGTGATGGGCCGCGATGCAGGCTGGATAGCTCTTAACGCAGCAGTTGCCGGTGGAGCCGAAATCTGTTTGCTTCCTGAAATCCCTTACGATACTAGCGAGGTTTTGTCGAAAATAAATGCCCGTTTTCATAAAGGACGTGGGTTTGCAATAATTGTTGTTGCCGAAGGAGCCATGCCAAAAGATGGTGAGGTTATTGGCGCGAAAAGCACTGAAGTTGGTTACGAACATGTTCGCCTGGGTGGTATAGGATTTAAATTACAGGACGACCTCAAAACTTTGGGTTGTGAGCATGATATCAGGGTTACCGTTTTAGGTCACCTTCAGCGTGGAGGCGTTCCAATTGCATACGACCGTGTGTTGGCTTCGCAATTTGGTGTTAAAGCTTTCGAAATGGTACTGAACGAAGAATACGGGCGTATGGTTTCGTACCGACATCCATATATTACCAGCGTTTCACTTGCTGATGCAATCCAGAAGCCAAACCTTGTTACTCTCGATACCGCTTTAATGAAAACGGCCCGTGGACTTGGTATCAGCTTCGGAAACGATCAGATTGCACTCGACGAATAATA
>CAZBZA010000109.1:0-9318 GCA_964495865.1 uncultured Lentimicrobiaceae bacterium | reverse complement strand
ACCTGAAAAACAGTGAGTTTAAATTCCGTAACCTTTTCGAAACCATGTCGCAAGGAGTTATTTACCAGGACACATCAGGTAAAATAATTTCGGCAAATCCTTCGGCTCTTCGCATTCTCGGGTTAAGAGAGGAAGATGTGATACATAAATATACATTCGACCCAGGCGGAAATGCTATTTGTGAGGATGGTTCTCTTGTCGGAAGCGAAAATCACCCTTCGCTGCTGGCATTGCAAACCGGTGTGGGAAGTGAAGCCGTAATGGGCGTTTTAAATCCTGTAAAAGGATATTACAACTGGGTAAAAGTGAATGCCACACCCGAATTCATGCCCGGCGAAACAAAACCTTTCCGGGTTTTTACCACTTTCGACGATATAAGCCAGTTGAAAGAGAGCCTTTATGAACTCAGCATTGTTAATCAGAGCCTCGAAGTACGCGTAGAGCAACGGGCCCGGGAGATTCGCCAGTTTGCAAATATGCAAAAAGCTATCCTCGATCATGCAGGGCTAAGCATTATCTCCACATCGGCCGATGGTGTAGTTCAAACCTTTAATGCCGCTGCTGAAAAAACCCTTGGATATGCGGCTGCCGAAGTGGTAGGCAAGGTTACTGCCGATCTCTTTCATGATAAGGATGAACTCCAAAAGTATGCTTCCGGATTAAGTGAAAAGAGAGGTTATACTTTTCCTCCCGATTTTTCGATCATAACCGAAATACATAAATTACACCAATCCCATACTTTAGATTGGAATTTTAGACATAAAAACGGTACTGCATTCCCTGTTAAGCTTACCGTATCGTCGATTGAAGATGAGGATGGCGCAGTTTCCGGTTATATCGGGGTTGCAATGGATATTGCCGTTGAAAAAAAGGCTATAGAATCCTTACGCCTGAGCGAGGAACGGTTTCATGCTATGTTCCACAACCACGCGGCAGTCATGTTCCTAGTTAATCCGGCAACCGGATATATAATTGAAGCAAATCAGGCTGCAGCTGCTTTTTACGGATACAATTTCGAAGGTAATGAAAAAGTTCATATTAGTAATATCAATATCCTGTCGCGCGAAGCCTTAGCGAAGGAAATGAAAGAAGCTGTGCTACAACGCCGCAACTATTTTATTTATAATCACAAACTGGCTTCAGGAGAAATAAGGATAGTGGAAGTCCATTCGTCGCCCATTGATGTTGAAGGAGATAAACTGCTTTTCTCAATTATTCACGATATAACAGACCGCCGCGAGGCTGAGGAACTTTTACGAAAAAGCGAAGCCGAAAACCGTGCTATTCTTACCGCCGTTCCCGATTTCCTGTTCCGCCTCGATAAGGATGGCGTTTTCCTGGCCTTTCATACCGGAAATTCCGATTCTCTTTTAGTTGAACCCAATTTGTTCCTCGGAAAAAATACCAGGGATATTCTGCCTGCCGCTATAGCTGATAAAGCAATGAAAGCCCTTGAGCAAGCCTTCAGCACAGGCGAAACCATCACTTTTGAATACGAATTACCCGTTAATGGAAGTATCCACTACTACGAGGATCGTGTACTTGCCATTTCCGATACCGAAGCACTCGCCATTATCCGCGATATTACACCACGCATAATTGCCGAAAAAGCGCTGCAATGGAACGAATCACTTCTCAAGAAAATGACGGAATCCTCGCCACTGGCATTTCTGGTTGTCGATAACCGTACGGATGAAATTCTTTATACCAATCACCGGTTTTTCGAAATATGGGGAATTACTCACCTCGAAGAGCAGGTTCAGAAAAGAGAGCTTAAAAATAATGATATTATCCCCGACTGTTTACCTGTTTTAAAAGATATACCGGCATTTGCAGCATCTTGTGCACCTTTGCAGGCTACTGAAAATCGTGAAGTGTTAGAAGATGAAATTCCGTTTAACGACGGGCGTACCATACGCAGGTTTTCATCACAGTTAAGGGATGATGAAGATCAGTACCATGGCCGCCTGTATATTTTTGAGGACATAAGCGAACGCAAAAATACCGAGCAGTTTTTGAGCATACAGCGCGACCTGGCTATTGAACTGAGCGCCTGTTCCGATTTAAGTGTAGCTCTTTCACTGTCAGTTAATTCGTTGTTGAAACTGCATACAGTGGATGCAATTGGTATTTATTTACTCGATAATGCTGATTCGGAATTTAAATTAACCGCACATGTTGGGCTATCTCCACAGTTTATCGAAACATTATCAACAGTAAGTAGTAATTCGGAAATAGGTAAGATGGTCCTGCAGGGCAATCCAATATTTGGTAGTTACGAACAAATTGTTACAAACAACTTTCCCTGGATGAATGGTTCGGAATTTACTCTCCTGGGAATAATACCGGTCCGGTTCGAGGGACGCGTTATCGGAACATTTAATATTGGCTCAAAATCGGTTAACGGATTTAATAAAAACAATATCGTTTCAATCGAATCGATTGCACTACAGGTAGGCGGTGCCATTTCCAGAATTAACGCGGTAAAAGCATTAATATCCAGTCAGTTAAATTTCAGGACACTTTTCGACACCATCGACGATTTCCTGTTTATCCTTGATACTGATGGCAAAATAATGATGACTAATCCTGTAGTTCAGAAAAGGTTGGGATATACTTCCGCCGAATTACATAAACTGTATGTATTTAACGTGCATCCTCCTGAAATGAAAGATGATGCATGGTTTGCTTTTAACGAAATAATTGCTGGAAGAGTTTCCTATTACTCAATACCTCTTTTAACCCGCGAAGGAAACCATATTCCGGTCGAAACACGAATAATTGCAGGCCGATGGGATAATAAAGATGTGCTTTACGGCATTTCGCGCGATATAACCGAACTGCGCAAAGCCGAAAAAGACATTCAGCTTCGCGAATCCTATCTCTCGGCAGTAATTAACAATCATCCCGGCATGTTCTGGATGAAGGACCTGAACGGGAAGTACCTGATTGTTAATGAGCAAAATGATAATCTTTTACGATTGTTTACAACATTGCCAGGCGACACTATTTTAGGTATTACTGACTTCGATATTTTTCCGCAGGAAGAGGCCCAAAGGTATCTAGATGAGGATTTGCAGGTTATTGATTGGCGTTTGCCACTGATTATTGAGGAACAAAAAGTTGTTGATAATCAGTTGATTTGGTTCGAAAAGTCAAAATTCCCGGTAGTTGATAAGCAAAACGAAATTATTGGCGTTTCTGCCTATGCAATTAATATTACGGAACGCAAAAAAACCGAAGTAGCCCTTAAAATGCAGAGTGCCGCTTTCGAATCGTTTGCTTTTGCCATTATTATAACTGATATCAGGGGAATCATCCTTTGGGCTAATTCCAGTTTTGCTAATATTTCAGGCTATTCACTTTCGGAGGTAATAGGCAAGAGCTCGGGCGAAATGCTTCAGTCGGGTTTGCAGGATAAAGCTTATTACGACAAATTGTGGAGTAGTGTGCTCAGTGGTAAAATATGGACCGGCGAACTAATTAATAAAAGGAAGGACGGACAACTTTATGCGGAAGAACAAACTATAACCCCGGTATTGGATCAAAATGGCGATGTTTCACATTTCATCGCTATTAAAATTGATATCACCAGCCGAAAGGAAATGGAAAAGGCTTTGCGCGAAAGCGAAGCCCGCTGGAATTTTGCTCTCGAAGGATCAGGCGATGGCGTGTGGGATTGGAATGCACTTACCGATGAAGTGTTTTTCTCAAAACAATGGAAAAATATGTTTGGTTATTCGGACGCGGAGATAGGCAATACCCTAAACGAATGGGACATACGTGTTCATCCCGACGATAAAGCCCGGTGTTATGCCGATCTGGAAAAACATTTTACAGGGTTTACCGAAATATATATGAACGAGCACCGCGTGCTGTGCAAAGATGGATCGTTCAAATGGATTTTCGACAGGGGAAAAGTGGTAAGCTGGCAACCTGATGGCCGCCCGCTTCGGGTTATTGGTACACATACTGATATTTCGGGACGCAAAAAAACTGAACAATCGCTGCTGGCAACTATCGAAAAGGAAAAAGAGCTGAACGAACTGAAATCGAAATTTATTTCGGTTGCCTCGCACGAGTTCCGTACGCCTTTGTCAACCATATTGGCTTCGAGCGAGTCGCTCGGTTCATACTGGGACAGGATGACAGCCGAACAGCGCGAGCTCCGTTTCAGTAAAATAAGGCAACAGGTCGAGCATCTGAATAAGTATATTGGTGAGATGCTGCATCTTACCCGTTTGCAGGCAAAAGAGTATTTACTCGAGCCGGTAAAATTCGATATGGTTGAACTTTTTCATACCATAATTGAAGAATTCAGGAATATTGAAAGCGAAAACGACAGGATTGATTTTAACCATCCGGCAGGGCAACTTAATGTTAGCCTCGATAAAAATGAAATCAGCAAAATGATAAGCAACCTCATTACCAATGCACTGAAATACTCTGAAAAAGGAATGCTCATTTCGGTGAAACTTAACAGCGATAACAACTCAGTTTATTTTAGTGTAAAGGATAAGGGAATAGGAATAGGTAAGGCTGATATGAAACATGTGTTCGAGCCGTTCTTCCGGGCGTCAAATACTGGCAATATTCCTGGTACAGGTCTTGGTCTTAATATTGTTAAAGAAGCAATTGACCGTCACAAAGGTACCCTTAACGTAAAAAGCAAGCTTAACGCAGGCTCTGAATTTATTGTTCAACTGCCTCTTTCTATAAGTCGCGACACAAAAAAAATGGATTAATTGATTTTCGTAAAGTTTAACCTAATAAATACTCAGGATCTTTATTATGAAAAAGGTATTAATAATTGAGGATCAGTTATCTATTTCGGAAGAAGTAAATGACTGGTTTACTTTTGAGGGGTTCGAAACTTTTACCGCCACCAACGGAATTACCGGCGTTGAGTTGGCCAAGGGGCAGTTACCTGATCTTATTGTGTGCGATATCATGATGCCCGGCATGGATGGCAGAGAAGTATTATCCGTTTTGCGCAAAAATCCTGCTACCAGGATGATACCGTTTATCTTTATGACAGCACTCGCCGAACGCGAAAATATAAGAACAGGCATGGACCTTGGAGCCGATGATTATATCATTAAGCCTTTTACCCGCAGCGAGATGTTAAAAGCAGCAACCACACGACTCCAGAAAACAGGTGATTTTAAAATGAATACCGATTCGGCGCTAAATGAACTTCGCGATAGTATTATACTTCACCTGCCCCACGAATTACTTACCCCGCTCAACGGTATACTTGGCGCCAGTTATTTGCTTAAAGACCCTGATATTCTGTTTGATACCGCAAAACGTGTGGAACTGGGTGAAAATATACAATTGAGTGCAAACCAGCTTTTCAGGCTTTTTCGCAACTACCTTATTTATGCCCAACTGCAACTTAACGTAGTTAAAAATAACAAGCAATCGATACTGGTAAATCCAGGCGAAGTATGCGAAGCCCTTTCAAAAGAAACTGCCCAAAGCTATAACAGACTCAATGACCTACAGGTAACAGTATCCGAAGGTAGTATTAATATTGAAGAGTCGGAATTCAGGAAAATTGCTGAAGAACTTATTGATAATGCTTTTAAGTTCTCGCAGCCAGGTCATACCGTTATTGTTAATTGTGGAATGGAAAATAAAACCTTCAGGCTTATTGTTAAGGATTATGGCAGGGGTATGCTGGCTGCCGATATTCATAAAATAGGCGCAAGTATGCAATTCGACCGCAAAATTCAGGAGCAACGCGGATCGGGACTGGGACTTATTATTGCTAAAAAACTTATCGAATTATTTGGCGGAAAACTTTTTATCGAAAGCATGCCTGGCCATGGAAGCACGTTTATCGTCATTTTCCCGGAACCTGAAAACTAAGAACGAAGTTATAGGAATAAGTGCTTAACGCGAAGCAATGAAAAGAATACTGATAATTGAAGATAATATTTCGCTGAACGAAGAATTAGCCGGCTGGTTTACATTCGAAGGTTTCGAAACATGGTCAGCTGGCAATGGTTTCGACGGAATTGAGATGGCTGGACGTTTGCTGCCCGACATTATTTTGTGCGATATCATGATGCCCGATATGAATGGCACCGAAGTGCTTGAAGATTTACGCAAAAATATCGCCACCAGGCTTATACCGTTTATTTTTATGACTGCACTTTCAGGGCGGCATAATATAAGAACAGGTATGGATTTGGGTGCCGACGATTATATTACTAAGCCTTTTACCAGGGTTGAGCTTATTAAAACGGTTACCACACGATTGAAAAAATCGGAAAACATCAGGGAATTAACCGATATCACAGCCCTCGAACGTACTGCCCAACTCAATTATACCAATCAGGAACTCGAAGCTTTCAGTTATTCTGTTTCTCACGATTTGCATACTCCCTTAAGAGCGTTGAACGGATATGCCAGTATTCTCATCGAGGATTATTCGGATTTGCTCGATAGCGAAGGCAAACGAATGTTAAATTCCATTGTGGATCAATCAAAAAAAATGGGCTGCCTCATTGATGATCTGCTCTCGTTTTCGCGGATCAATATGAACGAAATAAAAATTTCGGCAATTGATATGCATTCCCAGGCTATCAGTGTTTATGATGAACTCACTGCGGATCTGGAAAAAGAAAAAATTGATTTTCGGATATCGGAAATTGACAGCACCTATGGTGATACTTCAATGTTGAAACAAATATGGGTGAATCTGATCAGCAATGCTATCAAATACACTTCAAAAATCTCAAATCCTACTATAGAAATAGGCAGTACACACGATGAAACCGAGACCATATATTACATAAAAGATAATGGCGCCGGATTTGATATGGAGTATTACGATAAACTTTTCGGGGTATTCAAGCGGCTTCATTCAACCCGGCAATTTGAAGGTAATGGAGTCGGTCTTGCCATTGTTCAACGTATTATTCAGCGGCATCAGGGCCGTGTGTGGGCCGAAAGCGAAATTAACAAAGGAGCCACTTTTTACTTTGCTTTACCATTAGCCGCTGCATCACATTTGAAAGGGATTGCTGTGTGATAAAGGTTTTTTATCCTTGCCTTTACCAGCAAATTATCCCGGATTCTTACTGAACAAAAACTCTTTTACCACTACACATACTTACCGCAATTACTGAATAAAATGAACGAAAGCGACTTGATCAACAAAATTGAAGATGCGATCTTTATTCACGAAATCACTGATAACGGAACCCCCGGCGCTTTGATTGAAGTGAACCGGTTTGCATGTGGAATTCTCGGATACACCCGTGCGGAATTGATGCTTTTATCTGTTGCTGATATCAGCGATCCATCCACAGCTAATAATCCAAAGGATTTTGCTGAAATTATGGTCAGGAAAGGTACAATTACTTTTGATGAAAATATCCTTCATAAAAATGGTTGCCGCATTCCTTTCAGCATGAAAAGCTACAAAGAAAACTGGAAAGGAAAAGATTGCCTCTTTACAATCGGCAGGGATATTTCGAAACAGGTCGAAAATATCAAGCTTCTGGAACAGGCCAACCATGATTTCGAGCAATCCTTCGATGCTTTCGATGGCCTTCTTTTTATTCTCAATATGCAAGGGGATATTTTACATATTAATAAATCGGTAACCTCAACTCTGGGATATTCACACGAAGAGCTAGTAGGTCAATCCGTTTTAAATGTTCATCCATCCGACCGGAGAAACGAAGCCATGCAGGTTGTGGCAGGAATGCTATCCGGCGAAAAATCAATTTGTAATATCCCCCTGTTAGCTAAAAACGGCGACTTTATACCTGTCGAAACAAAGGTGTACCCGGGCCGGTTCAACGGACAGGATATACTCATTGGTACAAGCTGGAATATCAGCAGGCTTATAAATGTTCAGAAAGAACTTGAACAAACCAATAAAAGGCTCGAAGCCGTAATTATAGGTTCCGATACTGCTACCTGGGAGTGGAACCTCAAAACCGGTGAAACCATTTTTAACGAACGCTGGGCCAATATTATAGGATACACTTTAGCCGAATTACAACCTACATCCATTGTTACCTGGCAACTGTATTCCCACCCTGATGATCTGATGGTCTCGAATCAAAAAATTGAAGCCTATTTAAAGGAACCTGCCGGGATATACGAAAGCCAGGTGCGGATGAAACACAAAGCCGGACATTGGGTATGGGTTATTGACCGCGGCAAGGTAACTGCTTGGGACGAAAACAACGAGCCACTCATTATGAGCGGAACACATATTGATATCAGTGAGCTGAAAATGTCGCGCGAAACACTAAAACATCAGATTGATATTGAGGAGCTTATTGTTGGTATTTCTGCTGATTTAATTGAGGTGTCAGCTGATAACCTCGATCAGAAAATTCACCATGCAATTTCAGTTATCGGAAATTATTCAAGCGTTGACAGGTCGTACGTGTTTCTGCTGCGTGATGAAAATAACTATATGGATAATACCCACGAATGGTGTGCCCCGGGCATTGAACCGCAAATTGAATACCTGGTGGATTTACCTGTTTCGATGATGCCCTGGTGGATGGGAAAAATGCTTAACACGGAAAATATACTTATACAACAGGTTAAGGATATGCCTGATGAAGCATCCGTTGAGCGCGAAATACTCTTATCGCAGGATATTGTTTCGTTGCTTGTTGTTCCTTTGCATAAAGGGGACGAGCTGCTCGGTTTTATTGGGTTCGATTCAGTAAACAGGGAAAAAATATGGTCGGAATTTGATGTTTACACGCTCAATACCTTTGCTCACTCAGTTTCAAGTGCTATCTGTTCGGCCCGCTCCCAGAAACAAATTCTCATTTCGAAAGAAAATGCCGAAGCAAGCGAAAAAAGGTTTCACTCCCTGTTCGAGAATATGATTGAAGGGTTTATGGATTGTAAAGTGATTTTCGAAAATGAAGTTCCTGTTGATGTATTCATTATGGAAGTGAATACTTCATTTAAAACTCACACTGGTCTTGCGGATGTGGTAGGTAAAAAGTTTTCGGAAAAAATACCGAATTTTATCAGATACGACAAGGAACTAATGGAAATATTCGGTAGAGTTGCCACTTCAGGTAGTTCCGAAAGTTTCGAAATGTATATTAAAAGCTTAAATAATTGGTTTTCGATCTCGCTTTATAGCCAATATGCTGAAAATCTGGTTATTGTTTTCGACGTGATTACAGAGCGGAAACAGGCGGAAGAGAATATACAAAAGCTAAACGAAGACCTTGAGAACAGGGTAATGCAACGCACTGCCCAGCTCGAATCGGCTAATAAAGAACTCGAAGCCTTCAGTTATTCAATCTCCCACGATTTGCA
>CAZBZA010000108.1:0-9373 GCA_964495865.1 uncultured Lentimicrobiaceae bacterium | reverse complement strand
AGTTCAGATTTTCAGAAATCCTGATAGGAATTACAGGCTGAATATTAAGTGTGTTTCGTGCACCGTTGTTTGCACCAATACCGATATCCGTATTGTTCTGAAACGGAACACTGATTAGCGAAGCTATCGGGTTGCTGAGTTTTTTAGCCAGTTCCTCTGCGCTTAATGGAGGTTTGGTTTCCTGGGCTATTATGTTTCCTGAAAAAGCAGAAGAAACAAATAAAAGCAGTAAAACGAATTTGGTTTTGAATTTCATTTTCGATTATTATTTCTCAAACGGATAAATCTTCTTCCAGTCGGTTTTCATATCAACTATTACCCAGTTGTATTTTTGGGCATCGTCCAGACCTTTATTTAGCCGGGCAAGTCCCGGTTCACGGTCGTACCGGTATTCACGAACAGAATCGGTATGATGCACAAATAATCCGAAACGCGGGCCGCTGCCAGTGCTTGTATACAGCATCATGCCATAATCGCCATCCGAGTTGCCACCAGTGAAAACAGGCCGCTTACCAATATGCTGCTGTATGCCGACCGGCTTGCCTAATTTATCATCATTAAAATTCAATTCAGCTAATTTGACCAGGGCAGGTGGTTTAAGAGTTGTATCGTATTTCATATTTACTGAACTCCCAATCACCTGGTAAGGAGGAATTCCATAAGCTTCTTCGGCCCATGCACGCATAAAGTCTATTCCTCCTCCTGAAACAATAAAAGGTTTGTAT
Organism: uncultured Lentimicrobiaceae bacterium; assembly: GCA_964495865.1. Taxonomy (GTDB): domain Bacteria; phylum Bacteroidota; class Bacteroidia; order Bacteroidales; family UBA4417; genus UBA4417. The sequence continues at coordinate 8,648 of CAZBZA010000108.1, read as the reverse complement.
CCGTTTTCTCTCAGGTAATCAAGTAATTCGAGCATGGGCTGGTATACCATCTCGTTGAAATGTTTTCCCGTTTGGGGATGTGTAGCCGTTTTCATCCACTCTTTTACAGTTTTGTCAAACTCTTCCGTAGTGACATCGGTGTGAGTAGCCATTAAAATTTCAAGCAATGCCTTATCGCCACCAGCCAAAGCGGTTTTTAAATCGCCTTCAAGAATTCCTTTAAAAGGTTGTTTGTTTTTCCATTCCGGATGTTTTGGTGCAATGGCTTTAACCTGATCAATTACAAAGTAAAGCTGGAAAGGAAGCGGTTTCTCAGCCCATAAAGTACCATCGTTATCAAAACAGGCAATGCGGTCGGCAACCGGAATAAAATCGACGCTTCCTTCGGTGGTGGTTTTGGTTACAAAGTCGATGATGGCTTGTTTTGATGCTCCTTCGTTCCACGATGGTAGCGGGTCGGTGATAACTTTAGCTTCCGGTTTTGAAACTTCAGATTTTGGATGTTGCTGGCAACCTGAAATAATTGCGACACCAACTACAAATAGCAGTGCAACGATTTGAATTTTGAATTTCATACTGGTATTTATTTGTTTTGTGAAAACGTAAAAAACGGCTACCCGTTAAGGCAGCCGTTTCATTTTTTTTAATAATATGCTTTTAGTTACCTCCACTTGAATTCCTAATCATTTCCTCAATTTTGGTCAAATTGAATGAACCTGCAGTTTGCGAAGGCGGATATTCCTTCATTGTCATTAAAAATTTAGCTGCAAGTCCCTGAATAGGTACAATTATAAACGGACGATCCAAAAACCAGTCGTTGTAGGTATTCGAATTGTGCTGCGCTTTTTCAAACGGGTCTCTGCGCAAATTAAACAGCAACGGAACACGCAACTCTGTAAATGGTTCTCTCCAAACGCCAAACGCCTCTCCCCTGTTTTCAAGAAATACAACTTTCCAGTCTAAATACCGGGCAGCAACTACCTGACCATCGTCGTTAACATACCAAAATTCCTTCCGCGGAGATTCTTTTGTTTTTCCTGTAATATAATCCCACTGGTTATATCCGTCGATATAATTTTTATAAGTACGACCATTGATGGTAGTGCCTGTGCGCAATCTTTCAGTTACATCAGTATCACCTGCAAGTGCAGCAAAAGTAGGCAACCAGTCTTCGTGCGAAACGATTCCGTTCAGGGTTACACCTGCCGGTATTTTACCCGGGAATCTTACAAATGTTGGTACGCGGTAAGCGCCTTCCCAGTTCGAGTTTTTCTCGCTGCGGAAAGGTGTTGTACCGGCATCGGGCCAGGTATTGTAATGTGGTCCGTTATCGGTTGAATACATAACCATTGTATTGTTGGCAATTCCCAATTCATCGAGCAGTGCAAGCAATTCGCCAACATGCATATCGTGTTCAACCATTCCGTCCCCGTATTCATCCTGTCCTGAAATTCCGATATGCTCTTCTTTCACGTGAGTACGGAAATGCATACGTGTTCCATTCCACCAGCAGAAAAATGGCTCACCGGCTTTTACCTGACGCCTGATAAAATCTTTAGCTGCCGCTACGGTTTCGTCGTCGATGGTTTCCATACGTTTTTTTGTGAGCGGTCCCAGATTTTCGATAGTTTGTCCACCTTTACCATCTGCTTTTGTTTTCAATATACCGCGTGGTTTAAAGGTTTCGTAGAAGGTTTTTCCGTTTGCCAAAACCAGGTCTTTCGGATAATCTCTGTTTTCGGGCTCTTCCTCAGCATTCAGGTGATAAAGACTTCCCATAAATTCATCGAAACCGTGCATGGTTGGCAGGTGTTCGTCGCGGTCGCCCTGGTGATTTTTACCAAACTGACCGGTTGCATAACCTTGCCCTTTTAACACAGTGGCCATGGTTACATCGGTTTTCTGCCAGCCTTCCTTTGCTCCGGGTAAACCAACTTTAGTCATACCTGAACGCACCGGCACCGAGCCACTGATAAATGCAGCGCGACCGGCAGTACAACTTTGCTGTGCATAATAATCAGTAAACGAAGCTCCTTCGCCTGCAATGCGATCGATATTTGGAGTCCTGTAGCCCATCATTCCACGGTTATTGTGACTGATGTTCCAGGTACCAATGTCATCGCCCCAGATGACAAGGATGTTGGGTTTTTTGGTTTGGGCGGCAGGCTTGTCAGTGGCAGAAGGAGCTCCCTTCTTTTTACTGGCCTGAGCACCGGCATTAAAGCTGACTGCAATCAGCAGCAGCGTAGCAAATAGGAATCTGGTTTTCATAAATTTAGTTTTGGTTTAAATGTGAAGGGACAATAAAGGATAGTAATTCTCAATAAGCAGAAAAGAGCGAAAATAGCTGGCAGGAAGAATTCAGAAGATTTGGGAGAGATATTCGAGATTTTTATAATATTTGAGACATATTTAACTACTTGTTCAGATAGTCCGTCAGCAGTAGAAAAAAAATGCAGATTCAAAGATAATAACAAATTGCCTATTTGAACTAATTCTAAATAAGGAAAATCCGAAATCCTGAGTGATTGAAACCGAAAATAAATTTAAGTTGCAGTAAATCATATTATTGTGAAATGTCTTAAATTGTATTGGAATAGATTTCAGGAGTAATTACCTTTGGTAGCTAATATACTGTTAACATGATTTATTCAGTTTCGGAGTTAATAAGTTATTTCGGGGGAATATTTGGGATAGTGCTTTCGGTGGTTTTGCTTACCAGAGCCAAAGGTGCCTTTTCCGTTCGTATCAGTTTTGCATCCTACCTGATCACAGGTTCTCTGATGATTTTATTGGGAGCGATGATATACTCGGGTAAGATTTTATACTTTCCGCATCTGATCCGGGTGGATAGCCCGATTCATTACCTGTTTCCGCCCATCGGATTTTTCTTTGTTTATTCTGTTTTTAAACCGGGTTTCAAGTTCCGATGGATCCACCTGCTGAATTTTTTGCCTTTCCTGTTTAACCTGGCTGAGTTTACTCCTTTTTTCCTGCAAAATGCTTCTTTTAAGATTGATTATTATACCACATATGTTTCCACTCATGGCTCATTGGCAATGCCATTGCATATGTTCGCAAAGACAATGAATGCTCTGATTTATTTCGGCTTACAGGTTTATGTGTTTTTTAAATTCAGACCTAAAAAGACAGAGAGCTCTGCTTTTCCTTTATCAACTGTAATCTGGTTCTGGATTTTCCTTGCAGGACAGGCCATTATGCTTGTAGGATTATTTGCAGACCAGCTGACAAGTGTCAGCTTTGATATAGACCCTTACCGGTTTTCGATAACTATGGTTACTTTTTTTATTTACGATATTGTACTGGCACTGTTGTTTTTCCCGGATATGCTGTATGGAAACCAGGTTTCACCCGTTGAACTTCCCCTGGTAAAAGAGAAATATATATGGTCGAAACTTACTGCAGATGAAAAATCCGTGATTATGGATAAGATGACCGGGTATATGAAAGGTGAAGTAAAACCCTATTTGAATCCCAAAATCTCCCTCCAGGAAGTTTCAACCGTACTTGATATTAATCCCAACCGCCTTTCGCAAGCGATAAACGAAAAAACCGGCCTGAATTTTAAAGATTATATAAATTCATACAGGGTTGAGGAAGCAAAATTGCTGCTATCGTCGCCGGAGTTTCAGAAGCTCACAATAGAAGCAATAGCCGAAAAAGCAGGATTTTATTCGAAGTCGCCTTTTTACTCCGCATTTAAAAAGCATACGGGAATGACGCCTAAGGAATTTACGGCGATTTAAATGCTCCTAAATTTAAATGGTATTCATCCTGAATTAAATACTATTCCACAGTCCCTTAAATAGATATGACTAATGTTTATTTGGTGTTAAAATTCATGCTTTTATTAAATTTCAGGGATATATTGTATTGAATCCCTGACGAAAAAATACGACCACCTAATTGATGGCCGTATTTCTCACTATCATTCATTCTATAAAGCAGCAAATATTAAAAGTAGGGAAAGGTATTTATTCCTTTGCCCATGCTCTGGCCGCTTCCGTTTCAAGGTCGCTGTATTTTTCTTTCCCGGTACTCACTTTTACGAAGGAAATAGTGCCGCCTTTAAATTCGCCGGGTGAATTGTACATTTTGCTCACCGGATCGCCACTATCCCAACCCACGCAAAGACCATCACCTACCAGGGTAAATTTTCCTACCTGTGCTTTCATAGGGCCTTTTGCAACTGCCTTATCGTTCACATACAATTGCATGGTGCCTATAGATTCAAAGTGTTCGCCTGATTTTTCCCTGGTAAACTCCATACCAACTGTGTATTTGCCTGGTTTAAGTGCAGCTGATACTAATTTTTGTTCTGTAATTCCCAGGAAGTTATACACGTAATACAATTTATGGTCTTTTAAAAATAAGCTATGCCCGCCAAAACGGGAACCATGAGCAAAAATCACTCCGGAGGCGTTGGCCGAAATTTCTACATTGGCAACAATTTTATACGATTTACCCCTTATATTTACCGCAACCGCTTCGGGAACGGCGCTTGTATGCGGATAATAGGTGTAGGCGTCCCTTGCTAATTCATCTGTCGGGCGCTCCGTATTCAAACCTTCTTTTGCAGAGCGGTCATCCAATGGCAAGGCCATATTTTTGCTTGCTTCGTGAAACCATTCCAGTTTTAATTGTTCCAGTTTTTCAGGATATTTTAAAGCCAGGTCTGTTGACTCAGAACGATCCACATCTACATGATACAATTCCCATTTATCCTGGTCGAAATTCCCTTTATCAGTAAGTGGCGCATGCACAGCAACGGCTTTCCAGCCATCCATCCAAATGGCACGGGTGCCCAGCATGGTGTAATATTGTATGTGTTTCTGAGTAGGTGCATCGGGCTTGGCATCGAATGTGTATTTCATAGAGACGCCTGATAGCGGATATTGCTCAACACCTTTGTACACTTTTGGCATTTCCAGTCCGCATATTTCAAGGATAGTTGGCACGACGTCCACTGCATGGTGATACTGGTTACGGACTTCACCTTTCGCCTTAATGCCTTTTGGCCAGCAAATTACCAGTGGATCGGCAGTACCGCCTGCATAATTGGAATACCGCTTGAACATTTTAAACGGGGTAGATGTAGCTGCCGCCCATCCGGTAGGGAAGTGCTCGTAAGTGTTCGGTCCGCCTAATTCATCAATCAGCTTCATATTCTCGGCTAAATCGTCAGGATAACCATTGAAAAATTTATTTTCATTTACCGAACCGTTCGGTGTGCCTTCACCTGAAGCCCCGTTATCGGCTGCATACATTATAATAGTATTATCATACTGTCCCGTTGCTTTGAGATAATCAATCAAACGTCCGATCTGTACATCGGTATATTCAGAGAAAGCGGCATATACTTCGCACAGGCGGGAAAACAATTTCTTTTCGTCGGCATTAAGTGTATTCCACGGGCGTACAAAATCTGCTGGATTTGCCTGGTCGCCCGGCATTGGATTCCATTCAGTTAATGTAGTTCCCTTTGGTAAAATACCTTTTTCAATCATGCGGGGAAGCACCCATTTCCGGTATGCATCATACCCGTCGTCAAATTTACCTTTGTACCTGGCAATGTAGTCCTTTGGTGCCTGGTGAGGCGCATGGTTGGCTCCGGGGCAATACCACATAAACCATGGTTTCGAAGGGTTTGCTGATTTTTGATCGGCTATCATCTTTATGGCCTGATCAGCAAGGTCCTTTGATAAATGATAGCCTTGTTCAGGTGTAGCAGGTGGCTCAATATAATGATTGTCTTCAACAAGGTCAGGATACCATTGATTGGTTTCCCCGCCTATAAAACCATAAAACCGGTCGTAGCCTTGTTGAAGCGGCCACTGGCTTTTGTTAGCACCGGCAGAAAGGTCGGTTTCCGGAACATTGTGATCTTTCCCAAGCCAGAAGGTACTCCAACCGTTATCGTTTAAAATCTGTGCCATGGTAGCCGCCTGTGGTGGCAACTGGCAACTGTATCCCGGGAATCCATTTGAGGCTTCGGTAATTGATCCCATACCATTCAGGTTGTGATTTCGACCGGTATTGATACAGGAACGGGTGGGCGAACAAAGGGCAACAGTGTGCCATTGCGTATATGTTAATCCATCCGCAGCCAGCTTATCCATGGTTGGCATACTTATTCGACCACCGTAGGGAGACCAGGCTGCCAAACCTGTATCATCATACAGGATAAACAGAATATTAGGTGAACCTTCGGGTGCTTTTTTGCGGATGTAGGGTGCCCAGTCTGCTTTGGAATCGCGGACATCGAGTTTGATTACGCCTTTATAATCTTTAGGCGGTAAGGGGTTAGCGTACTGTTGTGCCCGGCTTGCAGTTGCAAACAGAAATGCCAAAGCAAACACTGCACTTACAAGAACAACACTTGTAATGGAAATGGTTCTCTTTTTCATAATATTCAGCTTTGATTAAAATGTGAATGGAAAATAATGGAACTTAATTCCTAAATAGTACTATAGTAATTCGAGAATTTTTAGCAGGAAGAAATCAGAAGAAGTAGTCGAACGGTTAGAGCAACTTGTAGCATATGTGGCAGGCATAACTGCTTGTTCAGGTAATCCGTAAACAGCAGAATTTAATGCTAACTCAAAGGTAATACTAAAACTTCTATATGATCTGATTCTAGAATTAAAATTCTTTAGAATATGAGTGGTTGAAATTAAAATACAATCTATAAATCTGTATATCTGTTTGTTATAGGTTGTGTTGAAATTTGGCACAAGAATATTTTCAATCAATCCTAAAAACCTGTATAGGGATTAAAGTTGTTACCCTCTGATAGCTCAATATTTACTCTGCTGATGATTATTAGCGGTTTATCCTCATTTCAAGAAATCCTTGCCTCCCTGGCAACGCTTTATAATTTTATTCTCTTCCGTTTTGTCTAATTTTGGGCTCTTAACCTCACACCCGAAATATGAAACTCTGCATTGCCGAAAAGCCTTCCGTAGCGAAAGAAATAGCCCGAATACTTCAGGCCGGAAATCGCAAAGACGGCTACTTCGAAGGCAACGGCTACCTGGTTACATGGACGTTCGGACACCTCTGCACGCTGAAAAACCCTGAAGATTATACTCCATACTGGAAACAGTGGCAATTGAGTATGTTACCGATGATTCCACCGCGGTTTGGCATCAAACTCATTGATAATAAAGGGGTAGAAAAGCAGTTCAATACCATAAAAGCTCTGGTAGCTGATTGCAGTGAGGTTATTAACTGTGGTGATGCCGGCATTGAAGGAGAACTTATACAGCGGTGGGTGCTTACCAAAGCCGAATGCAAAAAACCGATAAGGCGACTTTGGATTTCCTCCATGACTGACCAGGCCATTACCGAAGGATTTGAAAAACTTAAGGACGGAAAAGAATTCGACAGGCTTTATGCCGCAGGTAATGCACGTGCTATCAGCGACTGGTTACTGGGAATGAATGCCAGCCGCCTTTATACCCTTAAATATGCAAACGGCAAAGGAGTTCTTTCCATCGGCAGGGTTCAAACGCCCACTTTAGCACTAATCGTTCGCCGCTTCCTCGAAATTCAGAATTTTGTTCCAAAAACATATTGGGAAATAAAAACTACTTACCGCGAGGTAATTTTTACCTCTGCCAAAGGCCACTTCGATACGGTTGAGGATGCCGCAAAAATAATTGAGGAAATCAGAAATAACCTGTTCGAAATCGTTTCGTTTGAACAGAAGAAAGGAAATGAAGCCCCTCCCCGCTTGTTCGATCTCACCTCACTTCAAGTGGAATGCAATAAGAAATTCAGCTTTACCGCCGGCGACACGCTGACGTATATCCAAAGCCTTTACGAAAAAAAAATGGTGACTTATCCGCGTGTGGATACTACATTTTTACCAACCGATATGTATCCGAAGATAGAAGGGATTCTAAAGGAAATGGAGCCTTATGCCAACTTCATTGCGCCACTTCTTGAGAAACCCATCCGCAAGAGTAAAAAGATTTTCGACGACGCAAAAATTACCGATCACCATGCCATAATTCCAACAGGTGTAAGACCTTCGGGATTGCAGCTGGAGGAAAAGAGAGTTTACGACCTTATAGCCCGCAGGTTTATTGCGGCTTTTTATCCCGACTGTATTGTATCGAACACAACCGTAACAGGAGTTGTAAACAACCACGAGTTTAAAGCAACCGGAAAAGTAATTCTCGAAGATGGATGGAGGGTACTTTTTCCTAAAAAGGAATCAGATAAGGATCCTGACAGCGAAGCCCTTCAGGAACAGGTTATGCCCAATTTTGTAAAGGGAGAACAGGGGCCACATACTCCTGATCTTCTCGAAAAGCAGACTCAGCCACCAAAAATACATACCGAAGCTACCTTGTTGCGAGCCATGGAAACCGCCGGCAGGCAGATGGAGGATGAGGAATTGCGTGAACTGATGAAAGAGAACGGTATCGGTCGCCCCTCAACCCGCGCCAACATAATTGAAACTCTTTTTAAGCGGAATTATGTTGTTAGAGAAAAGAAAAACCTTGTACCCACGCAAACCGGAATTCAGCTGATAAACACTATACAGAACGAGCTGCTAAAATCAGCCGAGCTTACCGGGATATGGGAACGCAAACTTCGAATGATCGAAAAAGGCGAAT
>CAZBZA010000107.1:0-9503 GCA_964495865.1 uncultured Lentimicrobiaceae bacterium | reverse complement strand
AGGCTAAAGAAAAAGCTCCAAGTATTATCTTTATCGATGAAATTGATGCCGTAGGCCGTGCCCGTGGTAAAAGTGCCATGACAGGTGGAAATGATGAGCGTGAAAATACGCTAAATCAGCTTCTTACCGAAATGGATGGATTTCAAACCAACGCAGGTGTCATTATTCTTGCTGCAACTAACCGTGCCGATATTCTCGATCGCGCTTTAATGCGTGCAGGGCGTTTCGACAGGCAGATATATATTGAACTTCCTGATCTGGAGGAGCGTAAAGCTATTTTCAAGGTACATATGCGTAACCTGAAAATGGACGATACAGCAAATGTCGAATTTTTAGCAAAACAAACACCTGGTTTTTCGGGTGCTGATATTGCAAATGTTTGTAATGAAGCTGCACTTATTGCAGCCCGCGGCGATAAAAAACAGATTGATAAACAGGATTTCCTTGATGCTATCGATCGTATTGTTGGCGGACTCGAGAAAAGAAATAAAATCATTTCGTTATCCGAAAAGAAAGTCATAGCCTACCACGAATCAGGTCATGCAGCCGTAAGCTGGTTGCTCGAACATGCACACCCGCTTGTAAAAGTGACTATTGTACCTCGTGGTAAAGCACTTGGTGCCGCCTGGTACCTGCCAGATGAAAGGCAGATAACTACATACGAACAAATGATTGACGAAATGATTGCCACTTTGGGCGGACGCGCTGCCGAAGAAATTGTATTTGGAAAAATTTCGACCGGGGCACTTAACGATCTCGAAAAAGTTACCAAGCAAGCTTATGCAATGGTGGCTTTCTACGGACTCAATAAAAAGATCGGGAATATAAGTTATTACGATTCATCCGGACAAAGTGAATACTCATTCTCAAAACCATTCAGCGAACAAACAGCGCAGATAATCGATCAGGAGATTCATAAAATGGTTGAAGAATCTTATGAAAAAGCTAAGAAACTGCTGTCTGATAACCGTGAAAAACTGAATCAGTTAGCTGACATTCTGCTTTTAAAGGAAGTAATCTTCCGCGAAGACCTTGAGAAAATATTCGGTAAACGTCCTTTTGACGATCATGATCACCTTATGATAAATGGCAACGGCGAAACTAACGAACAAAAAGCAATAGAAGCCAGTACTGAACCTGTTTCGGAAGTTGCCGCTGAAAAGCCTGATGTGTTGGTGGAACCTGCCAGGCCTGATGCCACTTTATAAGTTTTTTGTATAGTGTTATATGACAGGGAAAATTATATAAATTTACCCTGTCAGATAACATAGTCAGGATAAATACTATAATCTCCAATGGAAGAAAGTACATCGCGGGAAAAAGTGCTGAAAAGAGTACGTCATGCTTTAATTTATAAAACCGACAATCCTTACCCTCAGGTTGATTTTGATTCGCCGGTTTATAAACCGATGAATGATACTTCTGATGTGAATTTTGCGCAGGAATTCACAAAAGCCGGAGGCATTTTTATTTATTGCGAAAACGAGGCTGATGCCGTTGGTACACTTTCTGCCTTAAGCAACGAATGCAATTGGCATAATATTTATTGCACAGAACCTGAGTTTCAGTTCATGCTTACGCAAGCCGGTATCCCATTCGAATCGGATGAGGAAAGTCTGCAGGCTCTCGAAGTTGGTGTTACAGGATGCGAATTTGTTGTGGCCCGTCTAGGTAGTATTATGGTTTCGTCAAAAAACAGCCGCCGTTTGAATGTGTATCCCGAAACTCACGTTGTTATTGCATACACTCATCAACTGGTTGACGATTTAAAAAATGCATTTAGTGCTATTCAGGAAAAGTATTTGGGCAAGCTTCCATCCATGGTATCAGTAATTACAGGTCCCAGTAGAACTGCCGATATTGAAAAAACATTGGTAATGGGCGCTCATGGCCCAAGAGAACTCTTTCTTATTCTGATTGAAACGCCGCCTTCTGACGAAGATGTTGAAATATAGCATAAAGTAATGGACAATTGGGAAGTAATTTATACATCTAATCAACTCTATGAAGCAGAGATGGTTCGGAATATTATGGAAGATCATGATATTGAATGTGTACTCATGAATAAGCAGGATTCTACATATCGTTTTGGCGAAATTGAAGTTTTGGTGCCAAATGAAAATGTGCTGGCTGCCAAACAACTAATTCTAAAATTCGAAGGTGAATAATTTAGCTACACGCTCGCTCACAGCAGTTTTCTTTGTCATTGTTATGGTGGGTTCAGTTTTGCTTGGGCAAAATGTGTTCGCTGTTTTGATGTTTATTGTTACTATCCTCAGTTTGAATGAGTTTGTAAACATTGTTACAAGTGATAAAGTTCAGCCTGCTCTCTGGCCCACACTTATTACAGGTGGTTTTACATACGCTATTCTTACAGCGAATGCTTTGGGTCTCATTGCCGCTGAAGGATTATTAGTGATAATACCTTTCATTTTTATATTGTTTGTTATAGAACTATGGCGAAATAAGCCAAATCCATTTACCAATATAGCTATGAGTATTGCAGGTGTACTTTATATAGCTATGCCTTTCGGACTCATGATGTATTTCTTTGACCCGGTAACTTTGTCGGGATACAAACACTTTGGAATAATATTAGGATATCTGCTTATTTTGTGGCTTAACGATACCGGGGCCTATTTTGTAGGATCATTGCTGGGGAAACATAAACTTTTCGAACGTATTTCGCCGGGTAAAACATGGGAAGGGAGTGCAGGAGGAGCAATTTTCGGGTTGCTTACAGCATGGGGACTTTCTTTTGTTTTTCACCAGCTTGGCGTTATGCAATGGATTCTTTTGTCGTTAATAACAGTAGTTACCGGAACACTCGGCGACCTGGTTGAATCCATGCTGAAGAGAAGTCTCGGAATCAAAGATTCGGGCGATATTTTGCCCGGTCATGGAGGAATGCTCGACCGTTTTGATGCCGTATTGCTGTCGGCACCGTTTGTATTCGTATATTTGGCGCTCTTTTGCCGGTAACTAACACTTTGATTTGTAATGAAAATACACAAAGAGGGATATAACAGTATTGCAGCCGTAACGATATTGATTGCGGTATTAGCTGTTTCTATCAATTATTTTTTTCCTGTAATCACGCCATATCATTACCTGATTTACGCCGCTCTGCTTTTTATTCTAGTTGCTGTTGTCAGGTTCTTCCGCATGCCAAGACGTGAACTTGTTCAAGGAGCTGATATTGTGCTTTGTCCTGCTGATGGTACCGTTGTAGCTATTGAGGAAGTTATGGTTGATGAGTTTTTTAATGACAAGCGTCTTCAGGTTTCAGTATTTATGTCGCCTAACAATGTGCACGTAAACCGTTATCCTGTATCGGGTAAGATTATATATACCAATTATTGGCCGGGTTCGTTTCTGGTAGCCTGGCATCCGAAATCGTCCACTGAAAATGAGAGAAACACGGTTGTTGTCGAACACCCTGTTTATGGACCTATTATGGTGCGCCAGATAGCCGGAGCACTTGCCCGCCGCATAGTCTGTTATTCGAAACCTGACGAACGAATTGAGCAGGGAAGGGAACTCGGTTTTATTAAATTTGGAAGCCGGGTTGATCTGTTTCTGCCTCTCGACACAAAGCTTAATGTGCAGCTGGAGCAGAAGGTAAAAGGAGGCATATCGGTCATTGCCACATTAGACGCCGGAAAGCGTTAAAATCATTAACATCTTTTTAACAAAATATTACCTTGTTTGTCCAACAAATGAGCATACTTTTGCGTTCTAATTAATCGAAACCAATAAATAAATTATAACTATGAAAAAAGTTGCTCTCGTAATTTCGCTGTTTACCCTGATTTTCGCTTTCACAGTGTCAACTGTTTCGGCTCAGAAAGTTACCTCTGCTGAAAAAGCTAAAACAGAAAAAGTAAGCTCAAGCAAGGATGCATCAGCTCCTGCAAAATCATGTTGCTCAAAAACTGAAGCGAAATCTTCAGCAGCATGTTCCGAATCAGCAGCCAAATCGGACTGCGCAAAGTCATGTAGCGGAACAGCCGCAACTAAAGCATGCTGCAGCAGTAAAGGTGAAGCAAAAGCTGAAGTAGCTCCGGTTCCAAAAAAGAATTAAGACTTTCGTTTATAACGAAAAAATACCCGCTGAATAAGCGGGTTTTTTTATGCCCTTTTTATAACAATTCCATAATTTCAATCAGTGAAAAAACTTCCATGGTGGTCATTTCATTATGTTTTATGTTATCATGATTTACAAATAACTGGTCAATCCCCAACTGTCGGGCACCGGCGATATCAATCTCCAGGTCATCGCCTATCATCAGGCTTTCAGCAGCCAAGGCTCCTGCTTCCTGAAGCGCATATCGGAAAATCTCAGAGTCAGGTTTCTTTGATCGTGCGGCCTCGCTTGTAATTATTGTTGTAAAATATTTTCCTAGTCCCGAATTCTTCAGTTTTCCGTATTGAACTTCTTCGAAACCATTTGTGATAATATGTAACGGGTACTTTGCTGAAAGATAATCAAGCAACTCGCGTGTGTATGGGAATAAATATGTTTTTGACGTTATGCCTATTATAAATGCACTTGCCATTTCTTCGCCTAATTTGCGGTCATTTATGCCGAATAAAAACAGTGTATCATAAAACCGGCGAAAGTTTAGCTCTTCCTTTTCGATAATATCTTCGCGGTACATGGCCCATAATGCCTTGTTTATTACTACGTACTTCTCCCTGAAACTTTCATAATTTTCAATGCCTTTTCGTTTTAATTGAAAATTTTCGAACATCTCGCGCTTTGTTTCCTCAGCGTTTCGCTCAAAATCCCATAATGTGTGATCAAGGTCAAAAAAGATGTGTTTATATGTTTTTCTCATGGTAGCTTTTGGAAAGATGCAAAAGTAGCTGTTCCTGCCGCGAATAAAAAATTTTATACTTTTTGTCAGAAATGTTGAAAATTATTGTATTATTGCAATATCAAAATAATATCATATTAAAATGGAAAAAGAAAAATTTGACTCAACTTCTTCGGGCTATTTGGGCCTGTTGGTTATTCTTGTTTTAGTCGCAGGCGGAGTAGCACTGCTGGCAATGTTCAACAATCAGCTTTTTGGCGTAATCCTGGGGCCGATATTCCTCGTTCTGGCGGCATTTGTTTCAGCCGGGTTCCTTGTAATTAATCCGAATGAGTCATCTGTTCTCACACTCTTCGGCGCTTACAAGGGTACTTTAAAGCGCAATGGATTTTACTGGCTTAATCCGTTCTTTGTAAAAAAGAAGGTATCGCTCCGTGCCCGCAATTTTAACAGCGAGTTACTTAAAGTAAATGACAAACTGGGAAATCCGATTATGATCGGAATTGTATTGGTATGGAAAGTTGAAGAGACTTTTAAAGCAGCTTTCCAGGTAGATGACTATCTGCGTTTTGTCGAAATACAAAGCGAATCGGCAGTGCGTAAACTGGCCGGACATTATGCCTATGATAATTTTGATGATGAACTTACCGAAATTACACTTCGTGGCGGAGGTGAGGAAGTAAATCATGTATTGGAAAAAGAACTGGCAGAGCGTTTGCTTATTGCTGGTATAAAAGTGATAGAAGCACGTATAGCTCACCTTGCTTATTCTTCGGAAATTGCCCAGGCAATGCTTAAGCGTCAGCAGGCTACAGCGGTGGTTGCAGCCCGCACCAAAATTGTCGAAGGTGCCGTTAGTATGGTCGAAATGGCTTTAAATAAACTTTCGGAGCGAAAAATTGTTGAGCTTGATGATGAACGCAAAGCGGTAATGGTAAGCAATTTGCTCGTGGTTTTATGCTCGGATAAGGATGCGTCGCCGGTAGTAAATACGGGTTCAATTTATTGAAAATTAAATAATGGAACGCCTTATTTATAGTGAAGAACAATCATTCCGGCAATCGGTAGTTCCCTGGATAATGCTGGTATCACTTGTTGTTATGATAGGCGGGTTCGGCGTGGCTTTTTATCAGCAGCTTTATTTGGGTAGCGCTCCCGGTGGTAAACATATTGACCAGGAATTATTGTGGAGCAGTATTTTATCAATGGTTGTGATGAGTGGCGTTTTTCTTTTTATTCTAAACAGAAAACTGGTAACTGAAATATGGACTGATGGAATTCGTTACAAATTTGCCCCATTTGTGAGAAAAATGAAGCATATTCCTATTTCGGAAATAGCCTCGGTTGAAGTGGAAAAATACAAACCATTAATTGAATTTGGTGGCTGGGGTGTTCGGAAGCGGTTTTTATCGCGAAAAACTGCCTACAACATCAGTGGGAACATCGGTATTAGGGTAATAAAGAAAAACGGCAGTCAGATCATGTTTGGAACCCGCAAGCCGGATGAAATGAAACGTGCTGTTGCAAAGATGATGCAACGAGGTAACGAAAAATAGACAAAGTAATGGCTAAGAAAAAAGTTTTTGCCCTCCGTTTGGATGAGGAAGTATATGCTGCCATTGAACGCTGGGCCGCGGATGAATTCCGAAGTACCAACGGGCAATTGGAGTGGATTATTTCCAATGCGCTGAAGGATGCCCGGCGGAAACCCATACCGGACGAAGATGAAAGTAGTATTGTTAAATAAATGAAGCGGCTGAAAAAAATATTCAGCCGCTTCTTTTTTTAATGCAATTAAGCTTATTGCTTTTTAGCAATAACTACTCCCTTAATAATAAGCATTACCGGGTTTGGTGATGCGTTGGTAGTAACCGTTATGCTTTTGCTGAATTGACCCATTGCAGCTGCATTGTAAGTTGCTGCAATTGTGGTTGATTTGCCTGGCAAAATCGGTTCCTGCGAATACTTAAGATTGGTACAACCGCAACCGGCTCTTGCAGTTTGAATAAGCAAAGGTTCTTTGCCTTCGTTGGTAAGTTTAAACTCAGCTTCTTTAGGGATGCCCTGTTCAATTTCGCCAAAATCGCTGGTAGTTTTATCGTATTTAGCTTTTGGTGCATTTGGGTTTACAGCAGAGTTTGCTTCGGTAACAACTCCTGGATTCATGGTTTGAGCATTTGCCTGGCTGAAACCAAAAGTTAATACAAAGGCGAGTAGGATAAGATTTTTCATGGTTTTTAAAGTTTTTGTTTTGTTTATGCAAAGATGAGTTGATTTTTTAGTTTCAGATTTAATGATTTGTAAAACAATTCAAACGATTTGTAAAAGTTTGTAAATGAAATGTAAATCCCCTGCCTGCTCAGGAAAATAAGCTATTTTTATCCATTCTTTAAAATTTTGTACTAATGAGGTACAGGCATATCAGGTTTGTTGTTTTGTTGGGTGCAATTGCCATTATTGGAATAGTTGGTATCCAGGTTTATTTTATGAAAAAGGAATGGAGCAACAAGGAGAAGCAATTTGCCCAAACCGTTACTATCAGCCTTCGGAATGTGGCCACCAAAATCTATGAGTTTAATCAAACCATGCCTTCCACGCCTAATCCCGTCAGGCAATTATCGTCCAATTATTTTGTTGTAGATGTAAACAGCGAAATTGATGCCAATATTCTGGAGCATTATCTTAAACTGGAATTTGAGAAATACAATATCCTTACCGATTTCGAATATGGTATTTATAACTGCGAAACGGACGTAATGGAATACGGGAATTACCTGTTTCACAACGGAATTGTTAAACAGAATGCCTTAACAGTCGATCTGCCCAAATACAGCGGTTACAACTATTATTTCGGGGTAAATTTCCCACTCCTTACCAATACAATCGCCGGCGACATGACCATTTGGTTTTTCCTTGTCGGGATACTTGTAGTTTCAGTTATATTCTTCGCTTATGCCATTTTTGTTATTCTGAATCAGAAAAAACTATCGGAATTGCAGCGTGATTTTATAAACAATATGACTCACGAATTTAAAACTCCGATTGCAAGCATAAATATTGCTGCCGATGTAATTTCCAACCCGGAATCAATTAGAGAACCATCACGCATACTCACCTACGGCTCAGTTATAAAACAGGAAGTGAACAGGCTCAACGATCAGGTGGATAAGGTTTTACAGATTGCACGTATTGAAAAGAGCGGAATTCATCTTCGGTTGGAATTACTCGATTTGCACGAGATTATTAAAGTAGTTGTCGATAATTGCCTAGCAAATCATCGGGAGAAGGTGAAAATTTCTACTGATCTTTCTGCCGAAACGGTTTTTGTGGAGGCTGATCGCAACCATTTGACTAATATTCTGTATAATCTGCTCGATAATGCAGTAAAATATACTGGTGATTCACCCGAAATCACAATACAAACTATCCTGAAGTCTAAAAAGGTTTTTGTCAATATCAGAGATAATGGTCCAGGAATTCCAAAAGCTCTTCAGAAAAGGGTTTTCCAGAAGTTTTATCGCATCCCTACCGCTAATGTTCATGACGTTAAAGGTTTTGGCCTGGGGCTCTTTTATGTGAAAAGTATCTGCGACGCGCATCGCTGGAAAATAAGTCTTGATCCATCAACGGAGACAGGATCAACATTTGTACTTGAAATAGCATTAAAACAATCCAATAAATGAAAAATGCACGCATTTTATATGTTGAGGACGATCTAACCCTTTCATTCGTAACACGCGATAACCTTGAGAGGGCAGGCTATACGGTCGACTCCTGCGATGATGGCATTACAGCTTATGAGAAAATCAATACCGGAAATTACAACCTCTATATCCTGGATGTGATGCTTCCTAAGATTGACGGTTACACGCTGGCACGTAGAATTCGCGAAAAAAGCGAAGCTGTGCCGATTCTTTTTCTTTCAGCCAAATCAACGCGCGACGATAAAATTTATGGTTTACAGCTTGGTGCCGACGATTACATTACGAAACCTTTTAGTATTGAGGAACTGATACTGAAAATTGAAGTTTTTTTGAAACGCAGCAGCATCGACCCTTCGCGGATGCAGAAAGAAATGCTTTTCAGGATTGGAAATTTTACATTCTCACAATCAGAGCAGCTTCTGAAGAATGAAAGTCACACACATTCACTTACACATCGGGAAGCAGAACTACTGGCTTATTTTTGTTCAAATACCGGAACTATTCTCAAACGCGACGATATACTGAATAAAGTGTGGGGCAATGATCATTTTTTCTCCAGCCGCAGCCTCGATGTGTTTATTTCACGCTTGCGTAAACTTCTTCAATCGGATCCTACGATTAAAATTGAAAATATACATAATATCGGGTATCGCTTAGTGGTGAATAATTAAATGAGGTTTCAGGTTTAAGCGAATTCAGTTTCCTGATAACCATCGCAAAATAACTTTTCCTGTTCCATCACTCAAAAATCTCAATCCTCAATCATTGAATGACCATTTGAATGACAACTCATCCATCCTAAAACACTCCGTAACTCATTCCTCAACCATTGAATGAGCATTGAATGACAACTCATCCATACTAAAACACTCCGTAACTCATTCTTCAACAATTGAATGAGCATTGAATGACAACTCATACATCCTAAAACACTCCGTAACTCATTCCTCAACAATTGAATGACCATTGAATGACAACT
>CAZBZA010000106.1:0-9559 GCA_964495865.1 uncultured Lentimicrobiaceae bacterium | reverse complement strand
TAGCGAGGGATGTAATTCCCAGTAATACAAGCGCAAGGATTAAAGTTTTTTTCATGTATTGTGTTTTTGAATTCTGTTTTTAAATTACTGTTTTGAAATGTGATGAGGTAAATTAGTTAAAGACGATCTTAAGCGAGGCTGTTATTTGTCTTCCAGCTCCCATAAAAACGGATGCCGACCTTGCGTCAAAACTTAAGTATGCATTGTTTTGAATATAAGTGTCGTTGTTTTTTGCATCAGAAATATAGATGGTATTCAATGCATTCAGAACGTTTAATTTAACTGTGAAATTAAGCTTCTCCAATGCTTCCAGTTTAAAGCGGTACCCTGTATGCAAATCAAGCAGGGTATAAGCTGGTATTCTCCACGAATCAACTGGGTTTCCTTCCGCATCATTACATTCCTCAGGATTGAAATCAGCATAATACCGGTTGAAGTATGTGCCTCCACCTTCTATATACAAACCTTTTATAGGCTCATATCTAATACTAGCACCCAATTGTGTTTGTGCTGCATCGCCTACATGAATGCCTCTTGCATCGAAACTAATAGTGTTGGCTGGAAGGCGTGTATCAGTATAATACATCTGCAGATTATCGATCTTTTTATCCCATTTCCAATCACCTAATGAGATAAGTCCCTGAAAATCAAGGTTTCTCGTTACTTTATAAATAAAATCGAATTCAACACCCTTATGTAAAGCATCCATTCCCGGAATATCGCCATAAGTATATCTTTCATCTAATTTACTTGTAACTTGGTTGGTTGGTTTGTTTTTCCATTTGGTTACATAAATATTCAGGTTCGCTGTAAAAGCCTTACTGTTATAGCTATACCCAAGTTCGATCGCTTGTACTTCTTCGTTTTTAGTTACGGAATCTGGGAGGAAATACGCTGTATTCCCACTAAAGTAATATTTGAAATCCTTGGTTTTCGACAAGTAGCCCATGTTAAAAAACACATTATTATGCTTGTCGATATTATAATTGGCTCCGGTTTTAAATGTAAATCCAGGTTTATATTTCCAGTCAGATACATTTTTGTTAAAAAAGTCCTCCTTCTTGTAACCACTAATTGAAGAAGTGAGGTTAATAAATGCACTGATGTTTCCAACTTTGTATTCGAGCAAAGCAAAAATTCCACCCCAATTCACATATCCATTGTCATAATAATGCACCTTATCGCCGACACGTTTCATTGCTAATGAACTATCTGCTTTATAATCATTTCGTTTGTCGAGCGAGTCAAGGGCATAATCGCCACCTAACAAATCAACAATTTGCCGGTAATGTTCTGCCTTATATGATCTGATGTCAACTCCCCCTGAAAGACTGAATTCTTTGTTAAGCTTTTGCGAAAAAGTGGAAAGTAAACCATACCATTTATGGTTATTAAAACTTTCGATCATATAATTTTCTGAGTAATAAAGCTTATCGCTTAGCCCCGGATAGATAGGTTTTGTTGGATCGCCAAATCCATTATTGGTGGGCTTTGAATTACGGTCGTAAATACTTTGCCAGTTGATCTGGCCAATTTCATCTTCGGTGTAACGCCCCGGATTATTAGTATAATCAGTAGGAGAAATAAGATTTGAAGTTTTCAGGCTGTTGCGGGGTGAAATTCCGCCACCAGTTCCCATTGATAGATATAGTATGTTGGTGATCAATAGTTTGTCGGTAACATTCCATGAATCACGCAAACTGAACTGTGGTTTGAAATAAATGTTCACCATTTCGTTCATTACTTCCTTCTGTGCATTGGGATCAATGATACGGCTGGTGTAATCGCTGTTCCAATTGTCGGCATCGCGTTTTATATTTCCCCAATGCGCGTTATATCCAATTCCCTGATTGTTAATAGCCGGAATTTCTGACGACAATACCCCTTGTTCTTTGGCATAAGTGGTATCAAAATCAGCAATGGATTTTTTATAACTGCGCTGTTTGTGCGTCTGTGGTGCGCCAAAAGCCGTGAGGCTGGTAAGGTGATTTCCCCATGCTTTATCTATCTTGCCATAAAAAAACCAGGCTTTTACATCGGTTTGATCCACCCAGCCATTACCTGCTTTATACGCTCCGGCAAGTGTAAGTCCCCATCCATTCTTCATCTGACCGGTAGTGAGTCCTAAATTGGTAGTTAGTTTTCCTTCTCCATCTACCCCCTGCTCAATGCTGAGCTGTTTTTTATTTTCAATGCCCTTTGTTATAATATTCATAGTTCCTCCTACTGATGGAAGCGCCAGTTTCGAAGCTCCAAGTCCGCGTTGAACCTGTATATTTCTTGTAACAGCATCGATCCCGAACCAGTTCGACCAGTATACCCAACCATTTTCCATATCATTCACAGGAATTCCATCGAGCATTACAGCAACATTACGTTGACTGAAACCACGAATGGTAATTCGGGCATCGCCATCTCCACCTCCTTGCGAAGTGGCGTAAACTCCTGGCGTTTTGTTAAGTAACAAAGGAATATCCTGACCCGAAAGCCGTTCTTCGATTTTGGCGGGAGTGAGGGTTGTAAATGCAACCGGCGTTTCACGAACCTTGGCATAATCAGCAATTACTTCAACGCCTTCAAGTTCAACAGACGATTTTAGATTAAATGTTAATTTCAGCGGGGCATCAGCAACTATAATATCTTTAAGGACGGTAGTGTAACCGATAAAAGAAACCTGCAATGTGTATTTACCTCTGTTAAGTGGAAAAGAAAAGTTCCCGTTTACGTCAGTTGATACACCTGATGTAGTGCCTTGAATAATAACGTTAGCGCCGATAATAGTTTCCCCTGATAGTGAATCTTTTACCACTCCGCTTACAGTGTGCTTTTGAGCAAAAACTGATGTTATGGCAAGAAACAGCAACGCAATAAGTGTGATTTTACGAGTCATGTTTAGCGTGTTTTAAAATTTAAACAGGTACCTGAACTGAAACAATGCTCACGTCCAGGTACCTGTTTTTAAAGGAGTTATTCCAATAGATTATTTGACCAGAATTTTCTTAACAACGGATATTTTGTTCGAAGCAATCACTTTAACTAAGTAAACGCCTTTCTGTAGTTCGATTGGACCTATTTCGATCTGCTGTTGTCCTTTCTTAAGTACTTGTTTGTACATGCTTTGTCCGATAACAGAGAATATTTCAACTTCTTTAACAGGTATGTTTGAAGAAATTGAAAAGCGGTCGGATATTACAGGGTTTGGATAGATTGATAACCAGGAGCCGGCTGGCGCATCATCAGTGCCAGCAGTTGAAGCATCGCATGTGTGCGAGCCAAGGTTAGTCCAGATATCTTTATAAACTAGGTGTCCGGCAGTATCAACAATAGCTGCAGCTGTATCCCATTCCATATTTACGATGAAAGGATTTGGGTTAGTTACTACGCCTTTCAATACTGAAGGCTTGCGGATAAGTGTGTGATCTGATGTCCATGACATCCAGAATGGGCCAAATGTAGCATTATCATCAGCCTTAGCTTTTACAATGTAATTAACAACTCTGCCTGTTACAGTAACCCCGGCGGAGTTTTTATAAGTTAAGGCAGTGTCTTTTACGTACGACCAACCGGTTTCGGCTGAAATGGCAGCTCCCAGACTAATCTGGCCAAAGAGGTCAACCGGGGTTACATTCGACATATCGGCATTGGGAGGAACACCGCCGGGAGTTTTAACCAGGGCCATTGCATCATTTCCATTCATATAAGTAGGAGCCGGGTAAACGCCGTCAAGTTGCTGAGCCATAGCTTGTAAAACAGGACTACATGCCGGAGATGACGAAGTAGAAGATGTTTGGCCGTTTACCAATACAAACGTTTTAAAAGAAGCGAGCGTACCAGTAAGACGGGTTGCACCACCTTCGGTAAAAACTGAACTTCCATTGCTGAAACGCAACACATAGTAATTGCTGAGGTCAATGGTTTCTTTGGTAGGATTGTAAATTTCAAGTGCTTTATTATTTCCACTGCCTTCAACATATTCAGAGAAAAATAAATCAGTAGGAGTTTGCGCTGAAGCTAAAAAAGCGGTAAAAAAAACACTCAGAAAGAGTAAAAGATGTTTCATAAGCTGTATTGATTAATGTATGGTTAGATTTATGAATTTAGTCAGAAAATGCTATTTGGGATGCAAAGTTACAATTTATTCCATGTAATAAGATGATAT
The DNA here is from genome assembly GCA_964495865.1 of uncultured Lentimicrobiaceae bacterium. Taxonomy (GTDB): domain Bacteria; phylum Bacteroidota; class Bacteroidia; order Bacteroidales; family UBA4417; genus UBA4417. Next base: position 5,400 of record CAZBZA010000106.1, on the reverse strand, counting down.
TTTTTGTGATAATAATGAAGGAGGGTAAAGCGTTGTATATCAGCATTATAAATTAGTTAACTGAATATGTTTACAGGTTTAATCCCTTAAAACCGGAAAATATTCTGATGCAGGAATAGGCTGAATGAAAACAGGTCGATTTTAACGTAATGACTACGCTGATTAATAGCTAACGGATTACTGAGTTTCATCAAACCGGAAATAAAATTGTTTCGGATTCCTAAATATTTCCTACTTTCGTTCCGTTAAAATCAAACCGGTGTCAGATAGCCTAGTTATTATTCCCACATACAACGAGAAGGAAAATATCCGAAAGATGATTGAGAAAGTTTTCTCATTATCAAAAGATTTTCATTTACTGATAGTTGAAGATAATTCACCCGACGGTACTGCTGCCATTATAAAAGAGTTGATGCCTAAATATCCTGACCGGCTTTTTATCCTTGAGCGGAAAGGGAAATTAGGCCTTGGTACAGCCTATATCGATGGTTTCAGGTGGGCACTCAACAAAGGGTATGAGTTTATATTTGAAATGGACTGCGATTTCTCGCATAACCCTGACGATCTTATTCGCCTTTACAATGCCTGTAAAATTGATGGCGCTGATCTTTCGATAGGATCGCGTTACATCAAAGGGGTAAACGTTGTAAACTGGCCGATGGGCAGGGTGCTGATGTCGTACGGAGCATCTATGTATGTACGTTTTATACTGAGTATGCCGATTGCCGATACCACCGCCGGTTTTAAATGCTATACAGCCAAAGTATTACGCACTATCGACCTGAACTCGGTAAAATTTATGGGGTATGCATTTCAGATCGAGATGAAATATACAGCCTGGCGATTAGGATTCAGGATTGTGGAGGTGCCGATTATTTTTACTGATCGTACCGAAGGAACGTCGAAAATGAGTTCAAAAATTTTCAAGGAAGCTTTTCTGGGGGTGATGAGCCTCAGGTTTAAGAAATTTAAACCGGCTACAGCATAATTAATAAGAAAATAGATATTTGTTGAAACCCTTTGGAGGAAATTCTCTGAAGGGTTTTTTGTGAAAAAATGTATTCCTAAAAATGGTTCATCTGTGGATAATACACTTAACTAAACTATTTTTGCAACGTTTTCCCGCTATCCAAAAACTATGAATACACGTGAAATTTTAATCCGGAATGCTACCATCGTTAACGAAGGCAGGCAGTATACCGGTTCGGTGCTTATAAGCGATAAGTTTATTAAGGCTATTGCTGAAGGGGATATGGAAACTTCAGGTAACTGCGAAGTGATAGATGCAACCGGTTTGCTCCTATTACCTGGAATTATTGATTGTCATGTGCATTTTCGCGAACCGGGTGTTACTCACAAAGGCGATTTGAATTCCGAATCACATGCCGCAGTAGCCGGAGGTGTAACTTCGTTTTTCGAAATGCCAAACACACAGCCACAGACTGTTACTCTCGAATTACTCGAACAAAAAATGGCATTGGCAGCTGAAAAATCACTGGCTAATTATTCCTTCTTTCTGGGAGCGAGTAACGACAATATCAATGAAATTGTTGGTGCTGATCCGAAAACTGTTTGCGGGGTAAAAGTTTTTTTTGGCGCTTCAACCGGTAATATGCTGGTTGATAACATTCACACGCTGGAAGAAATTTTTAAAAGATCACCAATCCCTGTTGCGGCTCATTGTGAGGACGAATCCATCATCCGTGCCAATAGCGAAGCCATGCGGGCAAAATACGGCGACGACGTTCCTGTTGAAATGCATCCTGTTATCCGTAATTCCGAGGCCTGTTTTCGCTCCAGCGAACTGGCGGTATCGCTGGCACGAAAATTCAACACACGCTTGCATATCACTCATATGTCGACCGAAGCTGAACTTGGTTTGCTCGAAGGTGAAATTCCTCTTTCGCAGAAGCGCATTACTGCCGAGGCCTGTACGCATTATCTTTGGTTTTGCGATGAAGATTACAGCCGTCTTGGCACTAAACTGAAAGTGAACCCTGCTATCAAATCAGCAGAAGATAAAAATGCGTTGCTTCAGGGTTTGCTCGATAATAAAGTTGATATAATTTCGACCGATCATGCACCACACCTGGCCGAAGAAAAAGCGAATACTTATTTTAAAGCACCTTCAGGAACACCGTTAGTGCAACACTCGCTTCAGGCTATGATGCAAATGGTGAAACAAGGAAAAATAGGGTTAACCACTATGGTTAACAAAATGTGTCATGCCCCGGCCATTTGTTATGCTATTGAAAAACGCGGATTTATCAGGACAGGTTATTATGCTGATATTGTTTTGATTGATCCTGAAAGGAGTGTTACGGTTCATAAAGATAATATTCTGTATAAATGCGGGTGGTCAGTATTTGAAGGAACGACTTTTGATTCACAGATCGTAAAAACATTTGTAAACGGTCATCTTGCTTATAATAACGGAGAAATTGACGATTCAAAAAAAGGTTTACGGATTACTTTTGAAAGGAGATAAAAAAATCATGAAGAAAATACTGTTTATTGCCCTGGTTGCTGCATTTGCATTCGGTTGTACCGAGAAAAAAGTTGTTGAATCGACATATGAAAACGGCAATCCCCGTGTTGAAAAATTTTATAAGAAAAAAGGCGATGACCTGATTTTGCAACGCGAAGTGGTGTTTTACGAAAACAAGCAAAAGAAAATGGAAGGCACCTATAAAGATGAACAGCGCAACGGTGAATGGAAAGCCTGGTACGAAGACGGAACTTTGTGGAGTGAAGGCGAATATAAGGAAGGTAAACGCGATGGTATGGGAATTGCCTACCACGAAAACGGGACAAAATACATCGAAGGCATGTATCGCAACGACACCCGCGTTGGTGCCTGGCGCTTTTACGATACTACCGGAGTCCTGCTGAAAGAAGTTAATTTCGATCTTGTTCCTAAATCAGCTGATAACGATAGCGTTCAGTAAGTTTAAAAAGAATTTTTTAGAGTTTACAAACCCGAATAAGCTGTTTGCTAATTTAGGTTAAATTTCACGTAAACCGGCAGGTGGTCGCTGTAGCCGCCAAAATATTTTGAGCTGCTCATTGTGCGGTTAGGGCGCGGTTCGCCTTCTTTGGTTTTAAAAAGCAGGTAATCAGCCCTGAAAATTTCAGCCTGGTCAACAGATGTGCGAAGTCCCTTTTTACGCGTTATCATATTTCCGGAAACTATGATTTGGTCGAATAAGTCCCAGTCCTTATAAAAGAGGCTGCCTTCACCTTTTTTATATTCGGGGTATAATAAACTGCATAAGTCGTTGTTTTTTGTAACCATATCAGGACTTTGCGCTTTCAATCCAATGGTTATAGTTTTATCCGAAGGCTCATCATTAAAATCGCCAAGAAGCAGGATATTGGCTGATTTTTCGAGTTTTTGGATTGCATCAATTTTTTCACGGAGTACATTGGCTGCAGCCATGCGGTTGGGCTCTGAAAGCTCAGTGCCTTCACGACGCGATGGCCAGTGGTTAACAAAAACATGCAGTATTTCACCTGAAGTTACCTTCCCTTTTACATAAAGGATATCGCGTGTGCGGTCGTTGCCGGGAAGCACAACTTCCAATGGTTCGGATGAAATTACCTTGAACGTTGCTGCATTATAAATCATTGCTACATCAATACCGCGCTCGTCGGGACTATCATAATGTATAATGTTGTATTTGTTTTTGCTGAGTGACGAAGACGAAGTAAGCATTTCGAGAACCATCTTATTTTCAACTTCAGCAAAACCAACCAGGTCGGGCATAGCAGGTTTCGCTATATCCGTCATTACTTGTCCGATCTGATTGATTTTAGTATTCAGCCTTTCTTCGGTCCAGGGCACTTTTCCTGCAGGTGTAAATTCATCGTCATTTACTTTTGGATCGTCGGCAGTGTCGAAGAGATTTTCGACATTATAGAACATTGCTACAAATGACTGTTTTGCTGCTTTAGGATTGCTTTTTGCAGTTTGCGCACAGGCTGCCACCCATGGCAATAATAATAATAGGAGGAAATAATGTTTGATTTTCATGCGCAAATGTACTGTTTTATTTTTTTTTGTTACGAATCCAGTTTTTCAATAAAAAAACCGGCTCTTTTCAGAACCGGTTTTTGGAATAATAATAAATGATTTTTAGTCCGCAACAATAACCAGGTATTTGCTTCTGCTCCAGAAATCGGTGTAATTCAGAATAACAAGTTTGTCGACTGATTTTTTGCCTTCGCCTTCAAATTTGTATGATCCTGCAGGATGGTTGGTGAGTAATACCGCTTTTTTCTTGTTCACCGGTATCTCGTTCAGGATGGTAATATCTGCTTTTGTGAAGTAAGTTTTGTCGAAATCTTCGGTAACAGTTTTGGCGCGGCCAATTCCGATAAATCCACCTGATTTGTCGATGATCTTCTTCTCTTTCAGTTCTTTTGTAGTTCCAACAACATAGTATGCCGTATTAAGGGCAGCCGTTTTTTCTTCAATTGCCTGTTGTTTTGCTTTGTTTTCGGCACTCAGGTTGTCAACATTTGTATTCAGGTTCGTAACCTGGTTACCTAAATCCTGAACTTTAATATTCATTTTACCTAACTGATCTTTCAATTCAGCAATCTCGGCATCTTTAGCTTCGATTGATTTGGTCAGATTGTCGATCATAGTTTCCAGTTCCGAAATTTTAACATTTGCACCTTTCAACCCTGCTTCCGAATTTTTTAGTTTAGCACGCAATGAAGCAACCATTTCGCGGTTTTTCTGCAACATCAGGTATATAGCATTGATGTCGCCGGTGATCTGCTCGCGGGCGCTGGTTTGAACTTCCGAACCTCCGCTGGTATTCTGGCTGATAATATTTTCTTTTAACTTGATGGAGTCGAGGTTCGACTGAATTTCGTTAAAAGCACGAACAAATTCCATAACAGTTGTGTCCTTTTGGAATCCCAGGGCCAACAAGCTGTCGTTCTTTGCTTTAAGCCGTGCATTCTCTTCTTTCATCTTGTTGCAGCTCATGGTCATTAACATGGCCGGAATGAGCATTAATAGGAATAATTTTCTCATAACTTCTTTTTGGTTAATTATAAATAACGCACAAAGGTACAATCAATTGTCTGAAAATTATTTTTATTTGAAAAAAGTATATTTTAATTTCTATACTCCTGTAAAACTAACATATTCAGGTGAATGCCAAATATTTCAATACTGATTGAATTTGTAATATTTACTTGTATTTCTGCACTTCAGCTCTCTTTTGTTACTATTTTTAAATCAATATTGCGAATGGATTAATTCCGGATATATGATCCATCTGATAATTGAATTGCTGAATTGTAAGTTTTTAAAATTGTAACATCTATAGCTTTATGGGCTACATTTTATTTTGATGTGCTGAATATAAATTATGCTGAATAAGT
>CAZBZA010000105.1:7200-9720 GCA_964495865.1 uncultured Lentimicrobiaceae bacterium | reverse complement strand
GCTTTCATGCGACCATGAACCATACTTAGTTTATAATCAGGAGATTTGAAAACCTGTTTAAGTTGATCGAAACCATCGATGAGACTTTTCAAATCAAGCATTTCGGACTCTTCAATAAGTGGATACACAATATAAACCTGCCGGCCGGAAGCTATTTGCTGCCGCAGGAAGTTATAAACCTTTTCGCGGCCTGATTCATAAAAATGATATGTTTTTATTGCTTTGCGTCCCGGCGGTAATTCATCAATAACCGATAAATCCAGGTCACCATAAACAGTCATTGCCAGGGTACGTGGAATAGGTGTTGCCGTCATAACCAATACATGAGGCGGAACCACACTTTTACTCCACATTTTAGCACGTTGAGCCACTCCGAAGCGGTGCTGTTCGTCAACTACAACCAGTCCAAGGTTGTTAAACTGAACAGTGTCCTCAATAAGTGCATGAGTACCTATAATGATGTGAAGTTCACCTGATTGCAACATAGGGTGGATTTCTTTACGGCGGGCTTTTTTGGTGCTTCCTGTCAACAGGTCAACCTTTACATCCATTCCCGAAAGAAACTTATTGATTGTGGCATAATGTTGATTTGCAAGAATTTCGGTGGGAGCCATCAAACATGCCTGGTAGCCGTTATCGAGAGCGATAAGCATGCACATTAACGCCACCAAAGTTTTTCCGCTACCAACATCACCCTGTAAAAGCCGGTTCATCTGTCGTCCCGAACCCATATCAAAGCGTATTTCGCGTATAACTTTCTTCTGCGCATTGGTTAATTCAAAAGGCAGGCATTCCTTATAAAATCCATTAAAAAGATCGCCGATACGTCCAAAAATATTTCCTCTGATTTTTTCCGATCGGTTAATTTTATACCGCAGCAAACGGAGTTGAATAAAAAACAATTCATCGAATTTAAGTCGTGCCCTGGCATTCTCAAGTTTTTCGCTATCCGGAGGAAAATGAATATTCATAAGAGCTTCCTCCCGCTTCATGAGTTTCAACTCAGTAAGTATATCATTGCTTAAAGTTTCAGGAATGACTCCTTTTAGCTGCGAAATAAGGGTTCGTGTAACTTTCGAAAGAGCACGCGTGGCCAATCCGTTCAATTTCATTTTATCCGACGAATTGTAGATCGGATGCAACGGATCTGCAGGTTGGGTAACGAACTCAGCAACAGATTCCATTTCGGGATGTGTAATGTTATAACGTCCATTAAAAAGCGATGGTTTGCCAAAGACTACCCACTCGCTGCCGGGAGTAAATTTGTCTTTCACCCAGCTTATTCCCTGAAACCATATCAGTTCAATAGATCCTGAGCTATCGCGGAGTGTAACCACAAGCCGCGAAGCCCTTCCTTGCCCAACAAGTTGAACAGCTGTAACTTTCCCTCTGATTTGAAGATAAATATTTTCGGAATTTATCTCAGCAATGGGCAAAAACCGGCTGCGATCCACATGCCTGAACGGGTAATAGGTGAGCATATCGTAATACGTGCTTACACCGGCATCTTTACGAAGCAGTTCACCTCTTTTCGGCCCAACGCCTTTAAGGTACTCGATTGGTGTTTGAAGCAGATCAGCTGACATTGGAAAATATAGCAGGGGATTTCAATGAGTTCCCTCACAATCCTGATATTACAAAAGTATAAAAACAAAAGCAACTCTCCATGTTTGAAGAGTTGCCTGAATAATTTATCTGTTCAAAGGTTAAAAACCTAGAGTCAACCGTTTAATATTCCCAGAGTTGCTGCTCAAAACTAAAGAGTTCTTCTTTGATTCGTTCCGATTCAAGAATTGCATCAATTCCGGTAGCATACTCACTGATTTTACGATCGTACTGGTTATCAACCTTGTAGATATAGCTACTAAACATTCTTTTCCAGAAGAAATCGTCGTAAGTAAGCCTTGCAGCGCCGTTAAACCTGTTGAAAACTTCTGATTTAGCCATAATAGGCCTTGCTTCGGGGAAATAAATCCAAAATAAAGGCTTTTGACCGCGATAGGTACCATCATCATTAAACACATCAATTACTGGGCAAATTCCAATAATCCTAACTTCGAGCATCGAACGCTGCTTATCAAAAAACCAGTCTTCTTTTATCCTGATTTTCTTAATATCCGTTGTATTGAGTTTTTTAACAATAACGGTATCGTAAAAATCATAAGGAGGATAAGGGCGCTGCAATTGCATTGAATCTGCTTTTTCCACGTTCGACATCAGTTCCTTGAACGACATAGGGGAAATAAACTCATCAGTAGGCGAATTTGCGTCATAGGCGGTAAGACTTCCTTCTTTGATAGCATCCATCATGATGGTCATAAAGCTACGCCAGTTGTTATGAGGAGTTTCGGGATAGTACATGGGCTGATTCATTTTTTCGCGCATGTCGATCACCCTCCATAAACGTTTCTCCCAAATATAATCAGCTTGCCTGATCCAGGGATACGTTATAGGTTTTTTATCCATCCTTTCGCCTTTATCAACTACGCCATCGCGGGGAGGTGTATTCAATATCTGCTG
>CAZBZA010000105.1:0-7100 GCA_964495865.1 uncultured Lentimicrobiaceae bacterium | reverse complement strand
TCCTTTCGCCTTTATCAACTACGCCATCGCGGGGAGGTGTATTCAATATCTGCTGTGCACTACCCGAAACAGTAATGAAAAGCATCAGGACTACTATGATTAAAATATTCTTTTTCATCAGCTAAAAATCGTTAGATTTATTGAAGCGTAAGTACAATCGAATTCAATTTACGGCTTTTGCCGTCAGGACCTCTGGCAAAAATATCTTCAAGAATAACTTTATCGCCACGCCTGGCTTGACGGATAAAATCTTTCATCGGGCCAGTCAGACTATTTCCTGTACCAGGTATATCAAACACATCACCTTTTCTGTTTCCGGAAAATTTGAATGACAATACCACAAAGTTCAGATCGAATTCAAAATCAGCAGGCATACGGGGAATGATAGCCCCTGATGCAAGCACGAGATCCTTGCTAACAGCACCGCCATCCGTATTCGCGATAAAGGCAGTAGGCGACGGTACATTTTTAACACGGTATTCAACAGCTCCCATACTTTTCATACGGTCGCCAAGTTTAGCGCTTACAGAAACAGAAGTTTTTCCAGGTGTAGCCGGACGTACAACCCAACCTCCGCCGCTACGTGAAATTGTACCGTTTGTTATTGAAGCGTTAATCTGATCGGGAGCAACACCACCGGCTGAAATTGAAACCGGGTTATCCACACCAATATAGAACACATTCATTTTAGTAGCTGATACTGATAATGAAGGCGGTGCAACAATGTATTCGAATTTTACTTCGTAAGGTTTTACTTCGCCGCTGGGCGATTTATACATTACCTGTCCGGTAACAACTTTAGGACCGGGTGAAGTAGCAGGGAGAGTAACTTTAATGACACCATTTTCACTGGTTCGCATTCCACCGATATTGGCAGTAAATTCCTGTTTTGAGTCCATGGCAGTAACAAAAACTTCAGCTTCGTAATTTTCGCCCATGAAAACATACTGACTTTTAGGTACTACAGTGGCACCAACCTGGTCAATTTTAAAATCGGCTGCACCGATTTTACTTTTCAAGTGAGTAATTACGTCCAATTCAGCATTCTGAACTTCGGCAACCAGTTTATTCAGGATGGTAACATCAGCGGCTAAAATGGTATGATAAAAGTTGTGCATGGCCCAGTTCTGTGGTTTATGATCGGCATCGTAAAAAGGCCCCTCCAGATCAAGACCAATTTTTATATTTGCACGCTCGTCAGCTTCAACCAAACTGAGTAAATCCTGTTTGAATTTTGCAATTTTTGTTTGCATTTCTCCAGCTTTCCCTTTCGATCCATCTACTGAATTTCCGATAAAATAGTTGGTTGTCTCATCGTATTTATCTTTAGATCCAACAAGATAAAGTGGACGCACTTTTGCAGAATCAATAGGTATTTTTTCAGAAACCGCTATTGCTTCATATTTAACGTTAGTCAAATATGTTTTCAATTCTTCAGAAAGTTTGCGTGCCTGCTGAGCTTTTAGCCAATAAGGTTCTACTTTTTCGGGCTCATTTTTATACGCATCTTCAAATCGTTCATAGTAATCATTTATTTTACTGCTGAAAGTTCTGTTGGTAGTTTCCATACTTTCGTTAACTACCAGAAAGGCATTCAGAATTTCAACAGACACATTGAGTGCCAGTAAGGCCGTAAGTACCAGGTACATCATCCCGATCATTTTTTGCCTTGGCGTCTCTTTATATCCAGCCATAATTAAGCGTTTTCAGTGTTGTATAATTGATAATTTGTTGAATACAGGTTATTTGTTCATGTTCACATTCATGGCGGTAAGCATATTGCCATAAACCTGGTTGAGTGCACTGACGCGCTTGGTAAGCTGATCGATTTCCTGCTGGTATTTTGTCATATTGCTCGACGACTCATTCATACTGTTAAGGAATGACCCAACAGTTGACCTGAGTTGGTTGGTGGTTTCTATCTGCTCGTTTGTGCTCTTTAACTGCACTTCATAAATAGTGTTGAGAGCAGCAAGGTTGCCTGATATTTTTTGTAACTGATCATTGTAAGCTTTGCTGTCGATAGCACTGAAATTAAGCATTTCGGCTGATTTGCTCAACAATTCAGCTGAAACATTATACTTTTCGGCTAATCTGTTTGCAGAATCTGTAGCTGATGAAATACTGTTTGAGAATGATTCGGTAGCGTTCATTTCTTTTTTAATCGCAACTGAAACATCATTATAAACTGTAGCCAGCGTTCCTGCTGAAGCTGCAGCTGATTTAACACTGCTCGAAAATTCACCAACTGTGGTTGCATCCTGTTGCAAAACATCGCTGACTTTTTTATACGATGATGAAAGCTCACCTGCTGATTTACCAGCATCTTTCACGTTTTTAACAAAATCCTCAGTTGCAACAGCTGTGCTGGTAACATCCGACATTTTGCTTACATTTTCGCTCATTTTACGCATTCCATCGCCAAGGCTTTCAATTAATTCAGGGCCAATTTTTGCTTTCGAGAGCATTTCATCCAGTTCCTGGGTAACACTTTTACCTCCTGGCATTCTTTTTACTGCTCCTGGTGAGCCTGGACCTTCGTGGTACATTCCGGCAAGTTCAGGATAAACAAGACTCCAGTCAGGTTCAACATGAGGCGGTTCAAAGGCTGAAAAGAAGAAGATTAATGCTTCTGTCATTAAACCGACGAAAAGCATTTCATTTGCGCCTTGTATGTGTACGATTTTAAAAAGAGCCCCAATAATAACTACTGATGCTCCTATACCATACATCTTAGACATAAAGTTTTTGTAACCCTTACTGCTGACAAAACTTGCAAATCCCATGACTTGATTTAATTTTATGTGATGATTATTGAATTAGATTTAATATTTATGGCTAAACTCCGGAAATGTAACTAATGATTTTCGAAAAAAATTAGTTATAAATTCGTGAAGCACGTGCAGGGTTATCATCTTTTTGGCGTCCCATGAAGTCCTGCACGCAGCGGAACCCTATGTAACATTTTGATGAATCCTGATATTCGTATGATTTTGTTGAAACCTGCAGATAATAAGCTATATCCTTCCACGAACCTCCACGAACCAGTTTACGTTTCATCAAAGGAGGATCATCTTCTTTTGCATTGTACATGTAGGTTGGGTTCATATCCCAGGTGAACTGGTTAGCTGATTCGTCGTAAGCATCGGCACACCATTCCGAAACATTCCCTGACATATCGTAAAGCCCGAAATCATTAGCCGGATAGTGGGCTACAATAACTGTTCGTGCACCTCCGTCGTCGATATAATTACCGCGCAATGGTTTAAAGTTGGCAAGGAAACAGCCTTTGTCGTTACGGGTGTAAGGTCCGCCCCAAGGATATGGGCTGAATGTATTGCCACCACGTGCAGCCCATTCCCATTCAGCTTCGGTTGGAAGCCTGAATTCATTTGGAACAGCTGTTTTCTTACGCATAAGGTACGACTCTAGAAAACGTGTACGCCATACACAGAATGCGGAAGCTTGTTTCCAGTTAACTCCGACTACAGGATAATTATCGTATGCCGGGTGCCAGAAATAGCGTTGAGCAACAGGATCGTTATAACTATAGGCATAATCGTGAAGCCATGCAAGAGTATCGGGGTATACGTTTATTACTTCCTTACGAACGTAAACTGAGCGGTCTTTCATGCCTTGAGGACGATTCGCAAAGTTTGCATTTTTTGAGTCACCAGGCTGAGAGTAGTCTTTTTTTGAAGCTGCCAAAAGGTCAACAAAATAATATTCGTAGAATAATTTTCGTGAATCAATCTCTTTTTTCCTATAGTATCTTTCGTTTTCAGGAAGGAACATCGGCTCGAGGGCATCACGATTTTCTTCCGTATCCCACTCCATTTCGGCTTCCCAGTTGAGATAAGGAGGATCGTAAACTTCACCGGTTTTCTTGTTTTCCGAGATCAGGAATTCTTCGGCATTTATTTCACCAAGCATACGGCGGGCGATAGAGTCTTTAACCCAATATACGAACTGTCGGTATTCATTGTTCGTAATTTCAGTTTCGTCCATATAAAAAGCCGTAACAGTGATGGTGCGCGGATTATTAAGGTGTGCATAAGGCACATCCTGATCACCCGATCCCATTGTATAACTACCCATTGGCACGTATGCCATCCCGAAAGGGTCGGGCTGATAGAACTTCTCTCTGTTTTGAACTCCAATAAGTTCTCCGTTACCGCTATTGCGGCAGCTGGCAAAAAGTAGTGCGATCAGAGAAATGCAAAGCAGTTTTTTCATTGCTGTGTTGTTTGGTTTGAGTCTAGTTCTGCCTGTCAAATTGTTAGTTACAATATCCTAAAGGATTTCTATTTGTTTAAAGTTTAAATTTAAACTTATAATTAACAAGCCTCCCGGCACTTACTGACGTCATTTCAGTATGCAATTAACGACAAGTTAGGTTCTTTATTATCCAAGTTCATAAATATTTTCATTAAGAACCTCGTTTTATTAATCAAATTGTTACAAGTAACGTGTGTTCCGATATCCTGTACGTGTTTTATCCCTCTCAATTTTAAACCTGTAACGGGCCATTATTTCGTGACTTCCCGTTGCTGCTATCTGGCTGGTAGGTATATCGTATGAGTATCCAATTTCAAGATCTTTGTATGCAACGCCTACCATAAGCGATACAGCATCGTTTATACGGTATGATAACCCGCCCCAGACTTTATTATTGTATCGGGCCATTAAATTAATATCGGCTTGCAAGGTGTTCATATCTGATTTGAGGAAAACCGAAGGAGTAAAAACGTATCCCTGAAAGGCCGGAAGCACTATATCGTGCCCGCCTGTAAGGTAATAATGCCGGCGATTTTTAAAAAATGTTACACCATCCGAATCGGCTGCAGTCTTTTTTGTTTCCAGTATCTGTGTGGATGAAAATGCAATATAATAGCGCGGTTTCTGAAAAAATGCACCTACTGCCATATCCGTTATCATAACCCCTTCTCCTGACAGCCCCATTAAAACGGGATCGCTCTCATCAACAGGATTCAGATTGTCCTTATCAATTGACTTATTATTCAGATTAGCATTCAGGCCGATTCCAAGTTTGGCATTTCCAAGGTTTAAATGATATGAATAACCCAGTTTTACAAGCATATTCTTTATCTGCGCTTCCTTATCCTGGGCAATACCAATACCAATGCCTCCCCGCAGAAACCGGACCGGAGCATCGGCAGTGACTAAAAATGTTTCAGGAGAAACCTTTTCTTTTGTTTCGTAATCTCTGAGTCCAACCCATTGTTCTCTGAAAATCCCTGTAACCGTAATACCTTCGCTTAATCCGTAAGAACCCGGATTAACAAATGCTTGATTAAACATGTTATGCGTAAACTGTGGATCCTGCTGGGCCTTAACTCCTGTTGAGAAAGCCGACAACACAAATACCAGAAGTATTACACGCATTGGGTTTAAGTACATAGGTGCTGTTGAAAAATCGTGCTAAAGTAACAAAAAATAGGTTTTGCCAAGACCTATCCTTTAAAATGCTTTAAAATTGTTGTTAACAAAATGCCTGTTGATATTATGTTTGGTGAAGGTATAACGGTATCATTAAAATATTATTGCAGCATAACAAGTGCTTACGGCGAAAAATAATGTTAAACAAATTTAGAATGTTTCTTTTCAGGAATAGTATTGGCATCTCGAAATATCTCACGAAATTTGCACCCTTGTAAAAAAAACTAATTTAAAACGTTATAATACTGATTTTATGGACTTTCGCCCTGAAAAAATTTTTTCAAAGAAATGGTTTATCAGCTACAGCCTGATTGTTATTGGTTCAATAATACTGGCTGCCGGTTTCGTTTTCTTTATTTCGCCATACAAAATAGTCCCGGGTGGCGTGTATGGTATTGCCATTGTTATACATTATCTTACCGAAGGTGTTTTTTCATGGGCACCATCAGGTTTACCTATCGGGTTGATGGGGCTGATCATGAATATCCCGCTCACAATTATTGGCATCAAAATACTCGGACCGCGTTTCGGCGTTAAAACTGTGGTAGGCTTTGTGCTTACATCTGTATTTATGGATCTCATTACTTACTTTTATGGCGAAGCGCCGCTGGTAGCTGATGATGCATTGCTTTCGTCAATCTTCGGAGGAGTATTGGTTGGGCTTGGGCTTGGACTAATTTTTAAATCAAAAGCAACCTCAGGCGGATCGGACATTGTAGCCATGATTATAGCCAAATATACAAAGCTTCCGCTCGGGCAACTGATGATATATGTTGATTCGGCAATTGTGCTGGTCGGTTTACTGGTATTTGCCGACTGGAAAATTCCGTTGTACTCATGGATAGTTATTTATATCACCGGTAAAACTATTGATATTGTTTTGCAAGGCATGAGCGTTGACAAAACCCTGTTCATTATTTCGGATAAATTTGAAGAAATCCGCAACCGTATTATTAACGACCTTAACCGCGGCGGAACTTATATCCCCGGAAAAGGCATGTATAATGGATCTGACAAAACTATTATCTTTACCGTGGTTAACCGCAGAGAAATGGCGGTGCTCCAGGAATACATCCACGAAATTGACCCGACTGCCTTCCTTACCGTGCTCGAAGCCAATGAGATACTTGGCGAAGGATTTAAATCCCTGAAAGAGAAACTGGAAGATTAAAGGTACTGGATGGTTGGAAATTTTTATTCCGCAGGGTTTAAAACAGACCTCCATATGGCCTGATTGAGCGGAACCTCACGATAATGTAATAAATGAGCAAATCAACCAATGATTGTTAGTTCCATTTTTCAAAAAGAAAAACTATTTTCATTAAAATGGTTTAAATCCTACGCATTGATTGTTGTGGGTACATTTCTGGTTGCGGTGGGATATGTTCTCTTTATCAGTCCGAATAAAATTGTACCCGGCGGCATTTATGGCATTTCAATTATGCTGCATCACCTGCTGGGCACGCCTATCGGCCTCACCGCGCTGGCCTTTAATATACCTCTTACATTAATCGGCACTAAACTGCTTGGACCTCGTTTCGGGGCAAAAACAGTAGTTGCATTTATTCTTACATCGGTTTACGTCGATTTGCTTTCCTACTTTTATGGCTCACTGCCGCTTGTGCCTGATGAAACCTTGG
>CAZBZA010000104.1:8304-9733 GCA_964495865.1 uncultured Lentimicrobiaceae bacterium | reverse complement strand
GCCAGGCGGATCGCTTTTTGCAGGCTGAGTAATAAAGCGTGCATTTTTTGAAGCCGTCGCTGCAAAATATCCTGTTTACGCAGGTTTTTGCCTTCAGCCATAAAGCGGACTAATTTGCCGGTGTACTTGTTGAATCGCCTTAACAATTCGTTGAAGAGTAGTTTTTGTTTCCTCATGGTAGAAGGGAGTATTTGTAGCGTATTATTTAGTTTCGTTAGTATCAGGGTTTGCCCAGAATGTATCGCCCGGAATTGCCAGGGCATATTTGTGTATTGGATTTATCGTGTTTAATACATTGGGGCGGGTGGTGCCGGCAAGTATTTTGAGCCCGTATATTTCGTCCACGGTCGTCTCATACGTCAGTTCTCCAACGAATGCACCCGTAGGAAGATGGATGATTTTTATCCCGGAGCTGTTTGCTTTTTCGGCAAACGAAAGCTTGGCAAACGTGGAGGAGTTTTTGCGCAGCTTGCTCATTCCCACAAACATATAGTCGCCGAAAATATCCATACCGCGGCAAAAGCCATCAAGCCGGCGTATTACTTCGTACGATTTACCGGGAATATTTACTTTCACTATTTCGCCTGTTGCCGACAACAGCAAATACAATTCGCCTTTGTACATTGTAGGTGAATGAGGCATGGGCAGGTTTTCGAGAATGATTTCGTTGGTTGTAACATCCATCAAAATTCCGCCCTGCGTAATATTGTTTCTCCAGCCCTGTAACGTGTTTGTGTTTCCAAGCATGGTGACATATTTAGGCATTCCATCCATCATTACCAGGCCATTGAGGTGGCAGCGGTCCTCCGAAACCAGTTCGGTGATAAACGGCGGTTTCCAGACCGGGATAAAATTATAACTGCCGTTAACCTGGCAAAGGCACGAAAAAGAGGTATTAACGGCCCAGATAACATCCTTGCCGATGGCTATATCGTGTATATCCACCTGGCCGGTATGAAATGTGATCCGCGGCAACCAAAGGCTGTCGTAAGTATTGGGTTTATTCGGATAATGAACGGCCAGGTCTTCGGAGTTTTCGAAAACAAGAACTTCATCCCGGGTTGCCAGTATCATGCGGTTGCCGCTGACTTCAAAACCCATGGGTTTGTTAAACGAACGGGGAAGCATGGTAAACCTGTTTTCGTCGGCCGGGCTGATGAGTACCAGTTTCCCTGCCTGGTAGGTAGTAAGAGCGATGCTGCAATCGAGTTTCATCAATAATTCGGGCAACTGCGGCGAATACCGGCAACTGAAGGGAGCTAAAGACGGATCTGTAGATTGCATAGAATTAATAAATTATTTTGATGAACTGTACCTGGATTGCTAATGGTTTGATGTGTTTTTGTTTGTTTTTTCTGCCTCCTGAATCCTGCCTTTTTAGTAACTTTATATGATGGTTACTTACAGGAAATCAGGTGCATGTGATTTT
>CAZBZA010000104.1:1156-8204 GCA_964495865.1 uncultured Lentimicrobiaceae bacterium | reverse complement strand
TAATACAATGGAATGTCGTAAATGTGGTAAACCCCTAAACCGATGCTATTTGAGATGACATTCATGGCGCTGTCGTTCACGCTGCTGCAGATTAAAACACCTTGCGCAATATCTATACGGGCATCGGCGAAACCAGGCACCTTTTCATAATTGATCAGGGTTTTGTCCGGCATGTAGGACCCAAGGCTTTCGGAAGCCGGTGCCGGGGTTTCGTCCCTTTTCCAGTTAATGGGGTTGATCACCAGTCCTATATTGTTTGCCACCACAATATTTGTTCCCGGAACCACCTTAGGTGATTGTGTGTTGTACGAAATGATCACACCTGTATCGTCAGGCCCTTCGGCAAACTTCAGGTGTTTGTTTACCGCCATAAATTCAGTTGTAACCGGGTAACCGGTAACATAAGCCGCAATCATACGCGAATAAACTTCCGGATGGCTGGCCATGTATTCCGACAGCAAAAACAACATAACATTGGCTCCCTGCGAATGACCGGCAAGGATAAACGGGCGGCCGTTGTTGTAATGATTGATGTAGTAATCAAACGCGGCAATCACATCCCTTGCCGGATCCTGCCTGAGTACCTCCCAACGTTGGTCTTCAGGCAAAACCAGGGTTTGCATGGCGTTGGCCTGGCGGTAATAGGGTGCGTAAATATTTCCTGTCGTCTCAAAAGCAGTGGCCTGCGTTTTTAAGGCACGCAATGAGCCGGCAAGCATACTTGGATTGTCGATGGCACAATAAAGGGTATTTGTTGCGCTGTCAGGGGTCCAGGCTGTGGGATACAGGAAAAAGATATCAACGGGTTTCGCGGTATCAGCAGGCAGTGAGAGCCAGTGCTCAGCCAGCGAATAATCTGTAGGAATGATTCCGGACGGCTTCTCATCCTTGCCGCAGCTCATTACCAATATGAACAGAATTG
This sequence comes from uncultured Lentimicrobiaceae bacterium, assembly GCA_964495865.1. Taxonomy (GTDB): domain Bacteria; phylum Bacteroidota; class Bacteroidia; order Bacteroidales; family UBA4417; genus UBA4417. Next base: position 7,282 of record CAZBZA010000104.1, on the reverse strand, counting down.
CGGAAACCAACCATTTCTTTATTTGTTTCAGTATACTATGAGTGCTCATTTCAAGATGTTTTAAAATCCATTTACTTATTTTCCAAGGAATGCATTGGCCCTTCGTTCGGCGTTTTCCCGGATATTAAAATAATAAAACGGGAAATCCCAGCTATGGTAAACACCCAGGCCCATATTGGATGCAGGCTGGTACAGGGCATTTTCATCCACGCTGCTGCAAACCAGGACGCCCTTTGTCAAATCCACGCGGGCATCGGCAAAAGCCGGAACTTTTACAAATACGTTACCCTGACCCGGCATAAAGGAACCCAGGCTTTCGGATGCCGGGGCCGGGGTTTCGTCCCTTTTCCAGTTTACAGGGTTGATTACCATTCCTACACTGTCGGTCATAATTATGTTACCACCTGGCATTACGTTCGGCGACTGAGTATTGAACGAGACGATCACGCCCAGGTCATCCGGGCCTTCGGCAAATTTCAGGTGCTTATTGGTAGCCAGGAAACTGGCCGTCAAAGGATAACCGATCGCGTAAGCGGCAATCATCCGTGAGTATACCTCCGGGTTCTCATTCATATACCGCGACAATAAGAATAACATCATGTGCGATCCCTGCGAGTGGCCGGCCAGGATAAAAGGACGGCCATGGTTGTAATTCCGGATGTAGTAATCGAAAGCAGCAAATACATCAGCTACCGGCAGGTTGTCGGCAAGTTCCCAGCGCTCTGCCTCTGTCTTGCTCTGGGCAAGTGCAGCATTCAGCTGGCGGTAAAACGGCGCATAGATATTACCAACCGGTTCGAAAGCGGTGGCCTGTACGCTGTAAACATATGCTGCGCCTTTAAGCATGCTGGGATTGTCGACGGTGCAATAAATCGAATTCGTCAGGCTGTCCGGGGTCCAGCATGTCGGGTACAGGTAAAAGACATCTACTGTTTTTTGAGGGTTAGCCGGCAATGAAAGCCAGTGCTCAGCCAGCGAATAATCTGTAGGGATGATACTGGCCGGGTTCTCATCCTTGCCGCAGCTCATTACCAATATAATCAGAATGGAGGAAACCAACCATTTCTCAATTTGCTTCAATATATTATGAGTACTCATTTCAAAATGTTTTAAAATCCATTTACTTATTTCCCAAGGAATTTGCTTGACCTGTTTTCGGCATTCTGCTGCAGGTTGTAATAGTAAAAAGGGATATCAAAGCCGTGGTAAATGCCTAATCCCATCCCACCTGAAAGTTTAAACATAGCACTGTCGTTCACGCTGCTGCAGATCAAAACCCCCTGCGTTAAATCAATACGTGCATCGGCTAAATTTAACACCTTTACATAACTGTTGTCAGCACCAGGCCACGAGGAACCCAGGCTTTCGGATGCAGTAGCTAACGTTTCGTCCCTTTTCCAGTTGACAGGATTTATCACCAGGCCAATATTGTTTCCCACCACTATATTTGTCCCCTGGGCAACTTCGGGCGACTGTGTATTGTACGAGATGATAACGCCTGTATCGTCAGGGCCTTCGGCAAATTTCAGATGCTTATTGGCTGCCATAAATTCAGTTGTAACCGGGTAACCGATCACATAAGCCGCAATCATCCGTGAGTAGACTTCAGGATGGCTGACCATGTATTCGGACAGCAAAAACAACAACACATTGGCTCCCTGCGAATGGCCTGCAAGGATAAACGGGCGGCCGTTGTTGTAATGGTTGATGTAGTAATCAAATGCAGCATTAGCATCTTTGGCCGGAACCTGCTTCAGTATGTCCCACCGCTGGTCTTCAGGCAAAACAAGTGTCCGGTAGGCATTGGCCTGCCGGTAATAGGGTGCGTAAATATTCCCGGCTGTTTCGAAGGCCAGTGCCTGGTTGCTGAAGGCATAAGCAGAACCTGAAAGCATGCTGGCGTCGTCGATTTCACAATAGAGCGGGTTTGTTACACTATCCGGGGTCCAGACGGTTGGATACAGGTAAAAGATATCAACGGGTTTCGCAGGATCAGCAGGCCTTGAGAGCCAGTGCCCGGATTTCGAGTAATCGGTGACATCCGAAGTATCGTTATCTTTTTTGCACGCTGCATTTCCGATAATAAAAAGGAGAATGACTGATAACAAGCCCATTGTTTGTAAAAAGTAAATTTTTCTCATGATGAAATGGTTTTAATGTTACTGTGGATTATTTCCCGCCTGTTACTCTGCAAGCCTCTGTTTTCGCCTGCATTTCGGTGCTCAGAGGGCCAATCCGTTGGTAATTTTTCACTTTGTATTTTGTATCATTCAAGTCAGAAAGGTTATTTGTAAAAATTCACAACTACCAGGTACATACTGATAGCTGTGAATAAACTTCGATTAACAAGTCGTTACCCGATTGCCGGGAAACTCCCCTTATGGATTGTGAATACTTCAACAGTATCAGTTTCTTTATCGTTTAACAAGTTTACTGGTAACAGACGATTTATCAGTTTGAATACGGATAAAATAGATTCCGGCAGCCAGGCTTGAAACAGAAAAATCGTTGGTAAAAAACTCCTGGATTAACTTTCCCTGCTGGTTGTAAAGCCTGATACTTTTGATTTTTGAATTCACATTGCTCAAATGCACTATATCCGTAGCCGGATTTGGATATACACGAATGGAATTTCCAACATCAGCAACTTCCGGAACAGAAGTACTGGGAATAGTGATTGCAATCAATTCCGGCAACAGAGTCAATAAATCACCCTGAACGAATTGCATATCCCAACAATGATAGTTGGTGTTAGCATATTTTACATTAGGATCAGTAAATGAACTGCTGTCGGGTATAGGTATTGAAGGAAATAAAGAGAATAAAGGATTTGTAGGATCATTTATAAATGGATTCGGTATTGATCTTAAATCGGATGAAACAGGCAATAGATTAATCATTAAATAGGTGCAACCGGGTTTATTGGGCACCGATAAAAACTGCGCACCGAACATATCATCAAAACCCCAGTACTGAGAGCTATCCGGCGACATCGAAATGTAACGGGTAACCGGCTTATTCACAGAATAACCAAAATCATAATTTGAATCGCTATGCCTGTTGTTTACCGTATCGTAGGTTTGAAAGAGCAAGCCTCTATCCACGAAATGTTGGTTATAAAAAATAGAAGCTGCATCAATTGCCGTTCCATCGTATCCGTATTTATAGGAGCGCCAGCTTATTATACAACCACTTTCAAGCGGGAGGCTCGAATCAAGTGTTTTAATATGCTCCAGTGAGCCGCCGGTTCTGCTTCCGTCAGTGGCAGCATAATTTGGTTCGCCTCCCGAAAGGGCAACCACTAACTGCGACTTAAGTACAGGGTTGTTATCAAATCTTCTGTGTAACAAAAACCGCATCATATCCGATCCTTGCGAATGCCCTATCAGAATAATCTTATGCCCGTTATTGTATTTTTCGAGGTAATTATCAAAGGCAGCTTCAACATCCCTGTAAGCGGTGTCAATATAATCAGCCAGTTCCAGTTTTTCCGGTTCTGATAAATTGTGCATCATAAAAACGCCGATTGTAGCTTGTTTGTAGTACGGCGCAAAAACCCGCCCATACTGTGCATAAATACCTGCCTGCTCACGATACACAAATTGCGCAACAGCCGTGTCAATATCATCTATTGCTGTGTTACCTTTGGCCATATCCATGTTAATTGTAGGATACAAATAAAATATATCTACCAGGGTGTCGGTATATCGGGGATAAATTGTATCAAATTTATGTGTAGTATCCGAATTCAGAACCGACAGTTTTAAATCATACTGTCGGGCAACATCCGTAGTTTTTAAAACAGGATGACACATCCAGTTCTGCGGGAGATTGTAGTCGGGTATTTGGGCTATTGCTGAAGCAGACAGGGTAATAACCAATGCTAAAAACAGCACTGCCTTTAAATTTATAAATCGTTTGTTCGTTTTCATAGGAATGCTGTTTTATGCGGGTAAAATCCTGTCTTAATTCTGCTCCGGCAGTAATGCTGAAGCGCGTCATAAAATACGACGCGCTCCAGACAGTGACATTACTTCAATAGTATTAGTTTTTTCACATCCTTAAAACTGCCGCTTTGCAGGCTGTAGAAGTACACACCGGGCGTAAACCGCGAGGCATCCCATTCCACCTCGTAGCTGCCGGGGGCTTTGGTTTCGTTAACGAGGGTGGCAACCAGCTGACCGCTTAAGTTGTAAACCACAAGTTTAGTCATGTCACCTGTTTTATTTGCTGACAGGTCATTAGCCCCAATCTGATATTTAATTTTCGTTTTTGAGCTGAACGGGTTTGGATAACATTGAACTGAATACAGGTTTTCATTTACGGTTTGGTTCTCACCTGGCGAAGCGGGAGAAAGAACAGACTGCTCCTGTGCTTCAAAATATGGATGGCTATCCGGATCGTTACCCGCACCGGTAATAATAGTGCCATCTTTTAATGTAATCTGACCTACCCGGTAGGTGATGCACCAGGTATTCTGATCCGGATTGATATCAGTATCCTTTAACCACCAGTTTTTCAGTCCGGTTTTTGGAAGTATCCAATAGGAATAATACTGTAACTTTTTAACATCTGTAGGGTCTAATGCTGTATTAAACCTGTACGAAAATTTTACTTTGTTTTTTTCAACTGTTGTAACAGTTGACGAATATTCTGCGGTCTTTTCGATTCCCATCTCAAAAACTTCCCCCAATGCAAGATTCAGTTTAACCGATCGGCTTCTTGTATTTGTCTGTGAATTTCCTGTCGCAATTTCAACACTACTGCTTGTAACTGTACCGGCAGTATGATCGAAAGGTGTGATGGGGGCTGATGACAAACGCTGATAAACACCAAAATTAATGTCGGAAGAATCAACTTTACGGTGCTGATAGGTTTGGGGATTATCTGCTTCCAGTCCGTTTTTCAATTCTTCAACATCTTCGTGTAAAACCATCTGCATTGTGAAACAATAGACAGGGTAAAGGAGATGTTCTAATCTGTCATACACGCCATAGGTTGTCCTGGTTATTATAGGGGACATATACAAATACATACCTTCACAAATTGTATCTGCCGCGAGCGCTATATTAAAGACGTGTGTTTCTTCGGATTTATAGGCTTGTTTTTGTGAGTGTGCATAAGCTATTTCTGATTTAACAGGGCCGACATGTAATGTAGTATTGATGCTCGACTCAAATTTCAGTTCATTTTCCAGCTCTGTAGTTTCCATATATTCATATTCAACTTCTGTGATTGCCAGAGCAGATTGATTTATATAAGCATTATTCGGACTACTAAGACTCGGATGGTTCTTATGAAACGGCGGAGGGCCCTCGATGTAACCTATATACTGACGGAATTTACGGGGATCACTTGTATTATCCTGATCAAGGTCCTGCTGAATTCCCTGCTCCGCATCATTCGATTCATATATCAAGTTGTCAGTACGGCTCCAGGCGCAGTTGAGCGGATGGTCCACGTCATCATACCCGCGGTAAACCAGCACCATATATTGTTTCATACCGCCGTCTTCACTATCATCATCCAGGATAGAAAAGTTAGTTGCGCTGATATTCAACTCTTTATCAGCCCACATTCTGTAAGGCGAATTCTGTGGTACAATATTTTTCTCAACTCTGTGAAATCTTTCGCCTGCACCTTCTTTTAATTCCCATCGCAGAATTCTGTACCTGAGGTATCCGTTATCCGTATCCGATTTTCTCAGGAAAAGTTGTGTGCAATTGCCTGTCGAATTTAGGTCGTTGTAAACCGTTCCCTGTGCAAGGGCAACCGATGTATAATGCAGTCCGCTTTCAATAACCACATTTTGTAACTGAACAGGTGTACCTGTAGCATTAAATTCGTATTCGGCAAACCGTGCATCTTTATTGGGTGTGATGTAGGCTACCTGCAGTTTTTGGCTTACCATATTGTTTTTCATGTACGTTCTGGCAACTACTGAAATCGGATTCCAGTAAACACCTAATGTTCTGTTATCCTTATATACAGATGCTTCAAACTGTGAATGTTGCCATCCATCCGGATTGGATGGATCAGTAGTCCAGCTGATGCGGAGATGATTATCATCATAATGATGTACCAGGCAAAGTTTGTCGCCGATTACCGTAGCAGCACCATAGCCAA
>CAZBZA010000104.1:0-1056 GCA_964495865.1 uncultured Lentimicrobiaceae bacterium | reverse complement strand
CCCCTATATTTCCTTCAACATCCTTCTGATATGAGAAATAGAAGTTAGAGCGGCCATCATCTTCATTCGGAGTGTTCCATTTATTCGAAAATGCCCCGAAAGACAAAACCATTAAGAATAAAGTAATTAAAGTAGCTGTTTTTTTCATTTTAGTTCCTCCTGCAATTTTTAAAGTGTAAGTTTAATTCCAAAACTCAGTCTGGTAAGGTTAAAGAATGTACTCCTGGCGAAAACTGTTATTTTGGGCGTCAATAAAAAATCTAATCCTGCAAAACCGTATATAGCGTCTCCACTGAAATGACTGTCGTATTCCACACGTTGGTCATAAGGGTTACCTTCAGGATCACTGGTGGTAAATTGCTCCGTTATAACCGGGTGAATAAGTTGCAGTGTATAGCCCCCTCCGGCATATGGAGTGAAACGCCCCAATTTGTAAGCCAGGGCCAGGTTGGCTTCGTAATACGAAGATTTTATCCGGGATGTTACCACATCTTCACTCAACTCGCTATTAACTGTAACCGAACGGCTTGTGGTAAAATTATAGGATACCAATGCCATGGCATATAATGAACTTTTTACCTTCATGATATAATCAACGGCAACACCCGTGGTAAAAGAAGGGTATTCGGTAGTCATGGATTGTTTATTCTCTTCCGACTTCCAGCTTTCAAAAGTAAAATGCTTGATACCGGAGTAAACACTCACACCCAAGCCTTCAGTAAGTTGGTAACCAATCCTTAATCCGGTCATGCTGTATTTGTAAGCAGTGCCGAAATTGTCGTTATAATCATTTATTTCTTCATCCGTAAAATCATTAAAAACAGTTTTTTCAGGGAGAGTGAATTTACCGGAGAGTGAGATAAGCTCAAGGTTCCCGAAACTGCAATACTGATAGAAAGGAGTAATAAAAAAAGTACCCTTTTGTGGCCCTTTAATACTTTTGTTAGTTTCAGCCATGGTGTTAGCTGGCGTAGTCTGGCTGTCAGTACCTGGCGATTGGGCTTTTACTTGATTGTACAGTAAGCCCCCCAGCACTGCGAGTAGTAGTAGTTTTTT
>CAZBZA010000103.1:0-9757 GCA_964495865.1 uncultured Lentimicrobiaceae bacterium | reverse complement strand
GCGGAGAGACAGGGATTCGAACCCTGGGTACCCGCGAGGGTACAACGGTTTTCGAGACCGCCCCGATCGACCACTCTGGCATCTCTCCAAGTGTGATTGAGGGGTGCAAAGGTAGATATTCGGAATGGATTATCAAACCAATTCGGAAATATTATCTGCTAAGCTTCCTCTTGTGGTGTGTTGGGCTCATAGGTCTTATGTTTCAGGAAATATATCAAACTGATGAATGCTAATATACCGTATAAAACAGCAGCTGAAAGTATTGCGGTCTGAAGACTATACTTGTCTGTGAGCCAGCCCCATAAAGGTCCTGTAATTGCAAAGATAAGCCTGATCAGGAAATTCCTGACTGAAAGCACTGTTGCTCTTACCTCGGAAGTTGTAATAATATTGATATAATTGCGCAGGGTAGGAGTGGCAAGTCCGCGCGCCAGGTAGAAAAGCAGGAGAACCGCCAATCCGCTGTATCCCGGCATAAAAGTTAGTGCCACGAATGAGATAAATATAACAACAGTAAAAGTAATTACCGTTTTTGGAATACCAAAACGGCTTTCAAATCTCCAGGCATACATTGCCGCTATTCCGACTGAGAGGTTTAAAATGGCCCAGGCTACTCCGTAAAAAGAGACTGGTAATTCAATTTGTCCGAAATAAGGTTGTGCAAACCAGGCCATTGTGAGCGTTGAAGCCCCTATTACTGCCGAAAAGAACGTATTCCATTTTAATTTTAAATTTCCATGAAGTGCACTATACAGAATAGATTGTATTTCTTTAAAACCTGGTTTTGCTTTGGCAATTTTTATTGGTGGCTCTCTTAACATTAATGCAGCAGGCAAAGCAATAAGTGCCACACAGGCCTGCACATAAAAAGGTGTCCGGAGCGAAGCAACTGCGAGCAAACCGCCAATTATTCCGGCAAAGGCTTCACCAAAATTACCGATGGAGGTTATACGGCCTTCCATACGGGTATATTTATCATTTTGCTTTCCGGCTGCAAGTGTGTCGTATAGCATAGCCGAATCTGCGCCTGAGACAAGGCTCTGACTCAGTCCCAAAATTACTTCAGCAATTACAAAATACCAGAATCCATATGAGAAACTGTAAACCAGATAACCCATAAACCCTAGCGATGCTCCGATCAGAATACTTCGTTTTCTTCCAATTTTATCAGCCAGATATCCCGTTGGGATTTCCAATGTCATTAAAGTGAACGAATAAGCACTTTGCAAAAGGAAGATGTCCTGCATAGTGAGCCCGTTGGATTTGTAGAACAGCACAATGACCGGCATAATTAGATTCATCCATTTGGCAATTTTTACCAGGTAAAGTGCCGTAAGATTTCTTTGTACTGAAAATGCCATAAGTAGGAGGGACCAGCTGCAAAAGTAATTTATTGCGCTGAAACGATAGCAAAAAATCCTGGAGATGGTGAGCGATTTTCGGGAGTTTTTCAAATTTCCTGAAAACTCTCGTCGTACGTTTTGTAATGTTGCTTTTTTTTATATTTTTGCAGTCCCAAAGGAGAGGTGGCAGAGTGGTCGATCGCGGCGGTCTTGAAAACCGTTGATCTGCAAGGATCCGGGGGTTCGAATCCCCCCTTCTCCGCAAACCTGAGCAAATACCCCGCCATTAGCGGGGTATTTTGTTTTTAGTCCAGGACTATGCTTGCATAAAGTCCGGCGATAAAAGTGAAAAAGCAAGAATGCGCAGCATCCGGACCTTTTCCGGTGGATTATCAAAGGTCAGGAAGCAAAAAGTTTCATGAAACGCTGAATTTTAATCAGTTCATGTTCAAAATATAATAAGCTATATTCAAGACACTGGCAAAAGTTACCCACAATAAATACGGGATATTAATGTAAGCTGCCAGCGGTTTAATCTTGTAAAACCGAACCATCATTAGAACGATCATTATCCATAATAAAATAATATCGACTAATGCAAGTCCAATCATTTTGAAATAAAAGAAGAAAAAACTCCAGCAGAAATTCAATACTAGTTGAACCCAAAAAATCAGTATTGCCAAGTTGCGTTCTTTGCTTGCAGGTAGTTTCCAGATCAGAAACAAAGAAATCCCCATAATTATATAAAGTGTTGTCCATACAGGTCCAAACACCCAGTTGGGCGGATTAAACGAGGGCTGGTTAAGCGAGGCATACCATCCCGGAATTGCTTCTGAGGTAAACATCCCGGCTATTCCGCCAATAGCAAGCGGTAATAGGAGGGAGGCTATAAGTTTTCCTATTAGTATTGGTTTCATAGTTTGGTTATTTTAATTTTTTCAGTCTTCTTAGCGCTTCATCCACATGCCTGGTGGCTTGTGTCTGTGAATTAAAAACATAGATCAATTTACCCGTTTTATCGGCCACATAAGTTACACGACCTGGCACTAATCCCAGGAAATTAGTAGGTACGCCGAATTGCTTTCGGATTTTATTCCCTTCGTCGCTTAGCAGTGTAAAAGTAAGCCTGTGTTTCAGGGCAAATTCTTTATGGCTTGCAACCGATTGACCGCTTATACCAATAATTACGGCATCGGCTTCCGTAAAAACTTCAAACTGATCACGGAACGAACATGCCTGAGCTGTGCATCCAGGGCTGTCATCCTTCGGGTAAAAATAAATTACCAGGTTCTTTTTGCCGAGAACAGAATTGATATCAAATAAATTTCCGTTCTGATCAGGTAAAATAAATGATGGAATGGTGCTTCCGATTTTAATCTCATTCATGGTATTGTTTTTATGAAAAGTTAAATACGAAACAAATAAGATCAGGTAAATGATGAGGTAGAAACGATAGAAGTTCCTCATTTTCAGGTAATTTTTGTTATCCGGATACATATTCCCAAAGAGAGCTTTTAGCTCTTTCCAGAAATAAGGTTTGATGTTAATCGTCCAGCTATCTGTCTGGTAAACGATTTTTCGAAATTTACTCCGGTAAAAAGTAAGAGGCAATCCCCAGACGATAAACAGGATAAGCCAGATATTTTCAAGGATAAACATAGGGAATTGGGAAGGTTAAAAGTTAAAGGGTTCAATGCTGCGCGTTCAAGGGTTCAATGCTGCGCATTCAAGGCTTCGCGTTCAAGGATTTCAAAGCTCAATGTTCGACTGTTCAAATGTTAAAGGGTTCAATGCTTCGCGTTCAAGGGTTCAAAGTTCAATGCTTCTCGTTCAAGGGTTTGATGCTTCGCGTTCAAGAGTTTAATGCTTTTCGCGTTCAAGAGGTCAATTATAAACCTCTGCTCGTCCACGTTAAGCCCCTCCAGGGTTTGGTGTTACATGTCATCTTAAATTCCACCATTCGCAATCCACCATCTGCCATCTGCCATTCCAAATCTACCATCCAACATTCGCCCTATCTCCCCTCGCTTTTCTCCCCATCTACTTCTTCGGGAACCACGGAATAAACGCACTTGTCTTCCTCACATACTCCTGGTAACCGGGTTTTGAAGTATTCAATGTTTTTTCGAGTAAGGCAACGCCTGATACTTTTATGATTAAAGCCGTCATTAACACAGAGCCTGATACCGGCCAATAACTTCCGGCAGAAAGGCAGATTAATCCATACCCGAACCAAACCGCCGCATCACCAAAATAATTGGGATGACGGGTATAATGCCAGAAACCGGTATCCAGCACTTTCCCTTTGTTACCAGAATCGGATTTAAACCGGGCTAGTTGAATATCACCGCCTGCTTCAAATATGAAACCAATTATCCAGACTGCAACACCAATAAAATCTAGTATCCCAAGGCTATTTCCTGAGTAAAACTGGGCGCCAAGCAAGGGTACCGAGATAAGCCACATCAGAACACCCTGAAGCAGAAAAACCGAAAAGAAACTATACCACCAGTATCGGTCTTCGCCAAAGTCCTTCCTGAATTTCTGATACCTGAAATCCTCTACCTTACCAATATTACGCCAGGCCAGGTAAATAGAAAGGCGCAGTCCCCAGATAGCAACCATCGTCATTAGCAGGATTTTACGGGTTTCAAATCCTTCAGTAAAAATGAAGTAAACCGCACCGGCTACCACAAACCCAAAACCCCAGAAAAGGTCGACTATACTCACGTTTTTTATCGAAATGCTGATGAACCATAAAATTGTCATCATCGACATGATAGCAGCGAATGCGAGCAGATAAATTTGAAAAAATGACATATCAACGATTTTTAATGCCTTCCAATTTGAAAAATCTATTTCAAGCCCTAAACGTAGAACACATAGACTTCACCAACCTAAAAAGCAGCTATTAAGCTACACTTTGTATAAGGATCAGCAAATTAATACTACTCGGTGCAGTGTTTTTGGTAAGAACGTTTTAACAATACTTATTTGAAGATGTTGCTCATCTTATCAAGCAAAGATAAATCATCAACAGTCATAGTGAAAGTCATTGCCCCTGTATTTTCCTTTGCATGCGATTCCTTTGTAGCTCCGGGAATAGCAACTACCGTTTCACCATGAAAATTGATAAGCCAGTTAAGCGCGATCTGCGATGAAGAAACACCGTATTGGATGGCAAGTTCCTGAATTGTTTTCACCAATGGCCTGCTCTTTTCCAATCCGGCAAGTTTAAACTGCGAAGAGTATTTACGCATTCCGATATTTTTCAACAAATCCGGGTTATCATGGAATTTGCCGGTAACCAGTCCTTGTGCCAGAGGAGAGTATGCAATGATGGTAATTCCCAGTTCTTTGGCAGTTTGCATAATTCCGTTGGACTCGATTTTACGATCGAGCAGGTTGTACCTCACCTGGTTCGAAACCAGTTGGATGCCTTGCTTCTGAAGAGCTTCCCATGCGGACCTCATTTGTGTGGCCGAAAAATTGCTGACTCCAACATATCGTATCTTGTGTTCGCTTACTAGCTTCGCCATGGCTTCCATTTCAGCTTTTTCGTTTGAGAAACCCCATGGCTGGTGAACCTGGTAAAGATCAATGGGATAAGGCGCAAGAGCCTCTATCCGCTGATCAATTGTTTTCATGATATTTGAAGCGAACCGGAACATGGGCCACCATTTGGTAGCAATTATGATTTCGCCTGGTTTTTTACCAATATCGGTAAGAGATGCAGCCAATGCTTTTTCTGAAGCCCCGTTACCATATATTTCGGCGGTATCGAACCAATTGATACCGCCTTCGAGGGAGATTTTTACCATTTGTTTAATGAGATCATCTCCCATATCCGGCCAGAATTTTCCGGCCATATTTTTTTGTTTGCTGAACTGCCAGCATCCTAAACCTATAGGCGTTATCATCAGATCGGATTTGCCAAGTGAACGGAGTGGAGGGATTTGTTTCATGAAAAACAGGGTTGTAGGGTTAATTAAGTGTGTCAATTAATTTTGTCGGCAGTTAGAATCCACTTGACTGCTGCATGCAGGTAAGCCAGAAGTTTTTCCGGGGAATTTAAACTTGTTTACAATCAACACCTTGAACTGCTTTGATAATTCCCGTGCTTGTTATGCCGTCATGTTAACAGAGGGTAATTTATGGTTTGCTGATTTGCTCTTCCCAATTGACCGAAACAATAATTTCATTTCTCCTGTCAATGAGTTGGAATGGCGGATTATATCCCAAAAACCTGGCATTTCCATAAGTGGTTATGCCTTTTTCTTTCAGTATATCCTGAAGCTTAGCCGAATAGAATACCAGATCTTTATCAGAGGCATATCCCCCAAACCGGATTACAGCAACATATTCATCAGCGGTTTTTTGTATGATTACATTAGGATCATTGGGTTTTGGCAGGTTTTCTTCATTGTATGACGATGGCATAACAAAACTCATACTCGAAGCCGAATCATTGATGTCCATATGAACAGGCGAAGTCATTGAAATACTTGTATTCGTCTCGTTGCCACCAAAAATATAGCCTGCTAATGTGCGAAACCCAGATCCTGATAAATCTTTGTAGGTTTTTGCATTCGAATTAATGGTTGCGACAGTTGCAGATGGGTAAAATCTGATTTCGAAATCCTTTTCTTTCAGGATAACGGTATATTTTTGTTCTTCAGTTTTATTAGCAGACATAAGCGTGAAAGAAGTAAAAATCACTATTAAAATAATAGCAATTACGGTTACTAAAATAAATGTTTTCATAATACTTTGTTAAGTTATAATAGTAACATCTGAAACTAAATTATGTTCAACATATGTACTTAAATGTTAAACATTTTATGATTTTTTAAAAGTTAAACTATGAATTTTTATTTTGCTTCCGCAGAGTATAATGACTCAATTAGTTCAATTTTGATTGAGGCAATTGCAACCCATTAAAACACCCAAATCAGGTAAAAATGATCAAAATGATATTCTTTTCGAATAGTAATTGATTTTATCATGATAAAAAGGAAAGGCAAAAAAACTCTTCGATTTCTCAAAGAGTTTTTCAATTGAATTTAAAGTTAAATTATTTTGGAAGAACAACTCCGTCAATAACATGTATAACTCCGTTGCTGCCTTTAAGGTCAGTAGCTGTTACATAAACAGAGTTACCTGATTCGTCGGTAAGTTTTACCTTTTCTTTATCCATAGAAGCTGTTAATTTGCCACCGCTTACTGTGGTTAATTCAACTTTGCCCTTTCCTTTTTTGATGGCTGCAATTACTGCTCCTGCGTCCAGATTTCCGCTAACAACATGATAGGTAAGGATTTTCGCGAGTTGAGCTTTGTTTTCCGGTTTCAGCAAACTTTCCAAAGTACCGGCGGGAAGTTTGTCAAATGCAGCATTTGTAGGCGCAAAAACAGTGAATGGACCTGCACCTTTTAATGTTGTTACTAAATCAGCTGCTTTAATTGCGGCTACTAGTGTTGAGTGATCTGCTGATCCGATAGCAATATCCACAACATCTTTTTTCTGGCTGAAAGCACTTACTGAAGTCGCAAGAGCGATCATAATTACAAATAGTTTTCTCATGATTTATTGTTTTAAAATGTTTAACGATTTAGATTATACATTAAACAGAATATAAAAATTATTGTTCAATGGCAATCGAGACTATAATTGTTAAAACTCCTGAATTATGAAAAGATTGATCTGAGGATTCTCTTTCCAAAACCTGATTGTTTATCCTGCATCCGTCAACATTTGATATGAATACTTCCTCAGCATTACATGCAGGTATTAATAGTTTGTCTTTTTTTTGTAGCTTTTGAACAGCTCTCTAAAATTTGCGATCGGCCGCTGATTTGCCAACCTTCGAACACGCAACCATTTACCGTTGATCAGCCCCCACGATGGCTTGATAAATACTTTTTTATTGATTAGCCTTATCTTTGTATTTCATTAATGCAAATAAAAAAACAAACATTGTTTTAGAAGAACGTGTTTATATTATACTTCACTAATTTATGTTTAACCAATAAACAAAACTGTTGTTATGAGAAAACGATTAAAAATTATTTTTCCATTGATTATAATGCTGCTATTTGTTTCGTGCAGTGGAATGACTAAAAAAGTTGAGGATCATCTTAATGACCTGACTAACAAAGCCGAAAGTTTAGATTCTCTTTTAAATAAAGAGATTGATAAAGTTATGGCACTTGATTCAATAATTATTCTGGAAAGCAATAAAGTTAAAGTTCTTGATTCTCTGATAAATAAATCTTCTTCAAGAATAGACTCAATTGTTAAGGAAAAAGTCAGACCTCTGAAATAAATTTTAGTACTTAATTTCAAAAGTATGTACTATAACGCGCTCAATATAATGTTGTTATGTATCTTTATGTTGTCACTTTTGAAACATCTTACTACCAGGTGAAAAAACTTGTATTGAAATGACAGTTTTCCATTCGGGCAATTCCGAAAAAATAGTAAATTTATATAATGATTGTTTATTGATCAATTACAGTTTTTCAAAATTGCTGCAACTAACGAAGTTTGACTTATGAAAAAAGTGATCATTTCAACGTTTTTAACAATTACGCTCTTAGCTTGGGCATCATCCATCAAAGCTCAGGCTCTGATTGATTTGGAATCAGGCTTGGTTTTTACTGGTTCTAATGATGTTCGTATTCCCGGCGATGAAGGTACTTTCTTTTCATTAAAGGACGATCTTATTCCTAAAACAGAATTTTTCTACAGGATACGATTGAATTACACTATCAAATCGCGGCACACATTTTCATTACTTTATGCTCCGCTCGAAACTACATCAGAAGGCAGTGTGCCAAATGACATTTTCTTTGAAGGAGTCGTGTTTCCTGCCAATACTGGACTCACAGGCACGTATAAATTTAATTCGTACAGGCTCACATACAGGTACGAAATTGTACGAAAACCCAGGTTTGAGTTTGGTTTGGGGCTTACTGCAAAAATCAGGGATGCTGAAATTGCACTTTTTTCGCCCGGATTAACTTCTTCGAAAACTAACGTAGGATTTGTGCCCATTATTAATTTCAGGCTTTTGTGGAAGGTTAATGATAAGTTTGGTCTTCTTCTGGAGGGCGATGCACTTGCCGCACCCCAGGGAAGAGCTGAAGATGTTCTGATTGCTGCAACTTATAAGCTCTCCGACAACTTCAGGATACGGGCAGGGTACCGCATTCTCGAAGGCGGTGCTGATAATGATGAAGTTTATAATTTTGCTTTATTCCATTATGCTTCTGTCGGCATATCCTATACTTTTTAAAAATAGGTTCTGCTATTCAATTAGCACGTGTATTCATTTTTTTGGAAGACGGGAAGCCTTCAAATAAAATCAGAATGACTGCATGATGTCAGTTTTCAGTCCGGCGCGCCCGGGCTTTTTTTGTTAAAGTCTGCTCCAAATAATTTCTTATTTTTGAAATAACATAGACTATGCTATTGGTTTGGGTTAACGGACTGAAATGCAATGGTAAACTCTGGTTTTAGCAAGAATATCAGCGAGTTGGTATAATTTGAATCTCAATACCATTAAAATCTAAATCCAGGAGAAGATAATGAAAATGAAGATGTCAATGATTAACAGTGAATTGAGAACTTCCGGGTGGATTTTTAAGCTATTGAACCCAACTTTCACTGAATCACGGATACGCATATTCGCCGCATTGACCAGGAAATTCCTTCGCGGAGAAACGGATAAAAACCTGGATTGCAGTGAAAAGTGGATTTTACGGGATGATAATTCCCAACTACGAATATGTATTTTTAAGTCAAAAGAACAATCCGGTAAAGTTCCGGGAATTCTTTGGATGCATGGTGGCGGCTATGGAATGGGTATGCCTGAGCAAGGTATTGCGATGGCCAAAGCATTCAACAAGAAGAAACCTTGTGTGATGATTGCGCCTGATTACCGTTTATCCGTGGATGCACCCTACCCTGCCGCACTGTATGATTGCTACACCGCTTTGCTTTGGATGAAAAACAATGCGGAATCCCTGGGCATTAACGATTGCCAGATTTTTATTGGTGGCGACAGTGCCGGGGGAGGACTAACCGCAGCTCTATCGCTATACTCCCGTGATAAAAGCGAGGTCAATATAGCATTTCAAATGCCTTTATATCCTATGCTCGACGACCGGATGCAGACAGAGTCTGCCACGGCTAATAACGCCCCGGTATGGAATTCAAAGTCAAATTATTACGGCTGGAAGCTATACCTGGGTGAACTTTTCGGTAAAGATAATGTACCGGAATATGCTGCTCCAGCAAGAGCGACCAACTATGCCAACCTCCCGCCAACAGCAACTTTTGTGGGTGACCTGGAACCCTTTCGTGACGAAACTATCCTGTATGTCGAAAATCTCAGGAAAGCAGGGGTGAAAGT